>NZ_JAAHGN010000106.1:0-11548 GCF_010672485.1 Moorena sp. SIO2C4
TGGTTCCTCTTGCCTCTTGCCTCTTGCCTCTTGCCTCTTGCCTTCCCCTCCTGGGAGGGGTTAGGGGTGGGTTCCTCTTGCCTCTTGCCTATTCCCTGCTCCCTGCTCCCTGCTCCCTGCTCCCTGTTCCCTGCTCCCTGCTCCCTGCTCCCTGCTCCCTCAAAAAAAGTACCTCACCAAATTGAAAAATACTAGACTGAACAAGTGCTAATTAATCCATGGGCAAGTCCCGCAGGAAGTAAAAGCAATCACTTTTACTATCCGTTTCCTTGATTCTCCCCAAGTAGCCAGTTAAGGGAGAAGAAAGCTCAATCAATATTTCGTGTAGTTCTGCCTGAGTCAAGGACTGGGGTGGATTGGAGAAGTTATAGGCTCCATAGATCATCTCTACTCCCACGGTGTGATTATCTCTATCGTCAATCAGCTTTTTCACCAGCTGGACAATATGCGATCGCAATTTCAGTTTTTCAGAAACATGATTAATATATTTCTCAACTTCCTGATCAGCTTGACCAGGTATCAAGTAATCCTTTAGTATAATTAAATCAACGGAATTGGGATACTGGCTTTGAAGTTTCACCAGCTTCTGAAGAGTTTCAGGATTAATAATTGCCATACCATGTACAATAGCTGCATCCATAAGTTGTTTAGTCGGCTCACCAGGGCCAATGATTAACTTAGCCGTTTTATTAAGTAGTTCTTGATTGTTTAAACGTAATGTTCCTAAATTCAACAGTTGTACTGCCGTATCGTTAGGAATTTTTTTCCCAGCCTTGCACTCACCCACCAAGGGATAAGGTTTTGAGCAGAATAAATCTAAGCCACCAGCACCACCTTTGTGAGCATGGTCGATGGTAAATCCTAGAAACTTAAGGCTATCACGAACAATATTTTCAAAATCTGTACCAGCTTGATAATTAGTTTTACCTTGATCCAACTCTTTGCTGCGATTTCCCAATGCTGCGATGGTATTTATCCAAGCTAAATCTGGATTAGATGAGGTTAACTGCTTGTTGCTACTCCAGCCTATAAATTTTTTGATCTCTTCGTCAAGGGCTTTAGCAGCTGGGTTAGTAATTGCCAGGTTAGCGATTTGACTCTGTAATTCTTCCAATTCCGGATACAGTGGCGGGAGTCGATTTTCTAGCTGGTGTCGCCGTTGGCTGAAAATGCGATCGCTTAATACTGGCCAATCGTCAGTAACCCTAATATTATCACCTAAACTAACAAACTTTCCAAGGGGCTGACTAGTAGTATTTCTAATATTACTAATACTATCATGTCTAGGTACTTCAAGAACTTTAGGCAACTGATAAACCCGCAAGTAAGCCAGGAAAATACCCTGCTGTTTCTCAAGTCTTGCTTGTAATCCGGCTGCTGTCCATACCGTTAACAGTGATAACTTCTCCAAGGATTCAGTTTTCTTCAGGTGTTGGCAAAGTTCACACCTAGCCCAAGCCTTAATCAAAACTGTCTCAGAATTCAGTGCCGTTAGACTTTTTTGGGCTATTTCTCTAAAACTAGAGCGATAATATTGCTCAGGATACAGGCAATGACTTGATGGATTATTCCTTGATATCTTATTAGTTAATATCTTAGACGGATATAGGACAAATTTTCGCCCTGGATTGATAAATAGCTGAGGTATAGCAGCAATCATTCGCCCTTGAATTAAGGCTTCGATATCTGGTGCCGGTAAAAGTAGGGCTATTGAAATTAAATCTTGCTGACTCATTAGTAGATATCTAGATCACTTACTATCAATCAATCTCATCCCTAGCGTCAACTATGTAACTCCTGTCAACTCTAGCATTTATAAATCAATTATACCAAAGAAAGTTACTTTTTTGATATTACCAAAAATCCCTATATATTTTCTTAACTCTTGCCTCTTGCCTCTTGCCTCTTGCCTTTCCTTAAGGGAGTATGTTCACAAATCAAAGGAAAATGCTATAGATTCATTGACTTACTCATCCTTTAACTTTCCGACTCTTCATCCACTGCCTCTTCAGGAATTTGTCCCGATGGAGCACTCAAAATTTTTCGCAGTAATCGGTTATCTATGGCTAGCTTTGTGTTAGAGATAAAATCCTTAATCTGCTCTTCACTCAACTCATAGTCTTCACGACTCTCATAAACAGAGCGAATCGCAATTAAGGGTTTAACCTCCTCTGTTTTCAACACTACCCATTTTCCTTCTTGAGCCTTCAGGTTATTCAAACACTCTTGAGCCTTCTTAGCACTTTGACTTATGGGTTTAGAGCGGACTAAACAACCACGGGTCAGATCATATTTTTTATAATTCCCAAGATGAGATAACCCAGCCGTTACAGTATTTCCAACAGAGGCTTGGATCACCGCTAGTCCGATTTTGACCGTATTCCCGTCTTCTTTACCAACTATCTTGAGCCCTAAGTATTTATTTTTAGGTTTAACTGGAGCTTCAATTTTTTCGATTGTGACTCCTGACACTATCTGTCCTATGAGTTGGTTGAGGCCAAACTTGATAGCGTTAGTGAGCTGAGGGTCATCCTCCATATACTCTTCATTGTCAATATTTTTGATCTCGTTATTATAAGCAGAACTAACCGGATTTATAGCAGGTCTATGGGATGAAACTTGCTGACCATTAGGTAATCCCCAGTTAGTTTGACACCATTTAAGAACATCTCTTGCTGTTGGTCGTTGTTTCCCAAATTCTTTCAGTTTTTCTTCGGTAAAGGGATAAACCCGCTGAGGAGGAGTTAGTTTATTCTGATTATAAAACGCTTTTAACCGTAGGGACACTAGATCAATTATCTGCTCAGAATTTAGAGGATTTAACTCAACTTCTCGCTCGCCTATTCTGTCAACAACTGCCTCATTTAAATCTAATGCTCTGATTTGATGTGTCCAAGTGTCAGGATACATAGCGGTCAGCAGCACACCCCGTTTAATGCTATTGTATAAATCTGTTGCTAAGCTGGCAATAACTTGTGCTCTGGTAAACCCTCCATCATCACATTCTGTACTATCTAATTGATCAAAACACACCACCAAGGGATTGTAATCACTAATTAGGTCTAAAATCTGACAAGTTATATCGAAAGCGTCTTTGTCATCTTCCGAATTGTTGGGTAACTCCATCTCGTCAGCTTTTTTCTGGGCTAAACTTTGGCCAGACAGCCATTTAATAGCATAAGGGGCATGCTGCTTTGATAATGTCCATAAAATCGCTCTGATCAGATCCGGATTGTCGATGTCTGTCTTGATTTCAAGAACTTTATCAGTCAGTTGATCAATTAGCTTGGGATTTTTAGCCAAGGCATTGGGAAATACATTGACTAACTGCTGAGATGTGTAACTTCTTTTCATCGCCTCATTGGCTAAAGCAGTCCCTAAATCTTGCCACTGACTCACCCCCTGGCTACCAACCTCCTTGAGACTTAATGCCAGGGTCTTAAAAAATTCCGGCTTGATCCGGTTAAGGTCATTGTAATCAGTCATATAGACAAACCAAGCACCGCCATCAGATTGAAGTTGATGGCGAACCCTACTGAGCAAATGAGTTTTGCCTAACCCTGGTTCAGCCTTGATGGTAATGCCAATAACGTGACGCTCCCCGCCACGAACTTCTTCAATTGCCTTAAAAACCGCGTCGGAGGCATGAGCATTTATAGAAGGAACGTGAGGGAATTCTTTTTTCCATACATTTTGCTTCTTGACAACCAACTCTCTGTTAAAAGGGTTTTGTTTTTTGATGGCATTCTGGAGTTGTTCAAGGGGAGATGAACTATTAGTCATGATAAACTGTTAGTCATGTTAGTGTGAGGAAACGCTACAAACAGTCAACAGAGATTTATTACAATAACCAGGCCAGCCTAGGATTATAGCCGCTTAGCATAGCAGCGTAATCCACTCAGTTCTGTGGTGATGGAATCTTCGATTTGGGATGGATCGCTATCCGGTAAGCTACCGCCTTGGAGTTGCAAAATATCCTTAGCCTGCATTTCCAACAACCACTCATTAAACTGGGAACGACTGACACTATCCCCAATTTCCCGTCTAATCCGATAAATCGGTACGAGATCATCAAGGTTATAGTCCTGATTTAGCTTGTCGTAAACCTCCAAGACCACCGACTCAAAGGTTTCATAAGAAGCGATCGCATTTTCCCCAGTTTTCTCAGCATCAGCGCCTGGGTCAACGACCTTAGCCACTGAGCTTCTTTCTCGAATCCAATTTAGAACAGCCTTGACATCCTTGGCTCTGACCAGACTACCGTCAAACTCAAAATCAGCGCTTTTGATGCCAGCGTCTAGCACTTCCAAGCCTTGCTCTGTCAAAAACACATACTCGATTCGGGCTTTTTTTGTTTTCTTGATCGTCCCATCTGTTTCCAATGTTTTAAAGATGTCAGTATAATCACCAGACCTCTCATTATTCAGTTTCACTGTATCACTTAAGTCTTTTCTTTTGACTTCTTGCTTTGATCCTCCTAGATTCCACAAGTGTAACAGGAGGCGAGTTGTAGCTTGGGCTGGGGTCCCTCGTAACCCTTTCTTATTTTCTTTCTTATTTTCGGGTTCAGGGTTTGTGGACATTTCCGTTTGTTCTGTTTGTTCTACTGTTGACATTTCCATTTGTTCTAGGTATTTTGTTCTAGTATTTACGTAGATCAGATTATGGCTTGTCACCTCTCTATCCAGTGATAGCCTAACCAATAGTATGATGCCAATTCGGCACGATTGAGTCAGAAGCCATAAATTTTTATGGCTAGCCTAGCCTCAGGCCAGCCAAATTAAGCGTCTGCCTTTGTATAGCCCTAAAATTGCATTTTGAGGGCTATGAGTCATAGCTAAGTCAATCACAATTCCCCATGGGATTGCCCCTTGGGGTGCTGCGAAAAGCGAAATCGTACTCTCTTGCCTCTAGGATCATAATTTCCAAACTATCCAGTCTTTCCCCCCAGAAAGCGATCGCATTTACTGGGAAAATCTCCAATTCTGCTAGCTTGAGTAGAGCAAGGTAGTCGAGTCTCGATATTATATCACTTCTGTTCAGTCCTAGGTTACTTTCAACTATTATTTCTGTGCCCCCTCTGGTTCCTCTGCTCCCTCTGTGCTGATAGGATCACACTTCTCTAATTAAATAGGTTTGAGCCAAATCAGCTGGACTCATGGACTCATACGGTTCAAAAGGCTGATGAATCCAAGGATTATCTGGCAAATAATCCACATAGTAATCAGGAGCAATCCCAGAACAGCCTTTATACCAGATCACAGCAGTACGAATCTCCTCAATTTCTGTACCATAATGACTATAAAGCCATTTAATCCCCTCTCGTAGACTAATACCAGAATCCACTAAATCATCCACCAACAGGATCCGAGTACCTAATTTTGCCGTCGTCATCGCCAGGTGGCTCGAAAACGTAATCGGTCTTCGGATCCGATTGTCTGGTCCGGTATAGGAAGCAGCAGACATAATCCCTAAGGGCTGATTGTAAATGCGGCAGAGGATATCACCAACCCGTAATCCTCCCTTAGCAATACAGACAATCTGGTTGAAATCCCAATCGGCTTGATAGACTTTGACAGCTAGCCGTTCGATTTTTTCATAGTACTCTGACCAGGAGACGTAAAGTTCTGACATAGTTCGCGCAATTGATATTGGTTAGGTATTGGTGAGGGAATCGACCATTAGCAAAAGTCGAAAACTATTCGACCATTACCAGCGGTTGTTCCGAATTTCCCAAGTTCGGAATTTCCCTACTTCTACAAGAAGTCTAATGTTAGAAATGGCTTATGAGTGATTCGTTTTGCTAAAAAAATTCCTATCACCACATTGCCTAGCTCAATTATCTTATCGGTTATGACTGATGTTTCTAGTTCTGATGCCAGTAATCGTCCCCAAGTCTCCGGTGGACTCGAAAAGCTTAACTTTACCACCAAACTAGCTTATGGTGCTGGAGATATGGGTCCAGCCATGACCGCCAATCTCTTAGTCTTTTACCTCCTGCCATTTTTAACCAATGTGGCTGGTTTACCAGCCGGTTTGGCAGGGAGTATTCTGATGATTGGCAAAGTTTCCGATGCCATCAATGATCCCATGGTTGGGATTATGAGCGATCGCACTCGTTCTAGTTGGGGGCGTCGCATTCCCTGGATGCTGTTTGGGGCAATTCCCTTTGGTTTTCTGTTTTTCTTACAGTGGATTGTCCCCCACTTCAGCAATAACAATACCATTAATAACTGGTTACTGTTTAGCTACTACCTTCTGATTGCTATTCTGTTCAACATTGCCTACACTGCAGTTAACCTACCCTACACCGCCCTCACCCCAGAACTCACCCAAGACTACAACGAACGCACTAGCCTCAACAGCTTTCGCTTTACCTTTTCCATCGGTGGCAGCATCCTAACCTTAGTTCTAGGGGGATTAATTTTTAGTGCCTATGCCGGTGATAGTGGGAAGCAATATCTAGTGCTAGGGTTAGTCTGCACCTTGCTGGCGGTGGTGCCGATATTGTGGTGTGTGCTGCGCATCCAAGAACGAGGTGCACAGCCTATATTGGGAACTCAGCAGAAAAAGACTCTAGGAACTCTGCTGACCCTAATTGGACCCCTATCATTTTTCTATGGCATTGCCCGGATTATCCCAGTGACTGCCAAATTATTGGGTGCCACTAGCAACCCTGATATCACTGGTATCTTTCTGAGTCTTCTTGGTTTACTAATTACCGTCTTTGGTATAACTCTGATATTTTCTACCCCAGAACCCCACCTGAAAGATAGCTTTGCTTTCACAGAGCGCTCTGAAGCTGACACTTCAGCCTCCTTATCCTTTTTTGAGCAACTGCGGATTGTATTCAGTAACCAGCCTTTTCTCTATGTGATTGGCATCTACCTGTGTTCCTGGTTAGCTGTCCAGTTAATCGGTTCTATCTTGCTTTACTTCATAGTCAATTGGATGGGATTGCCCGAGTCTAGCTTTTCCTTAGTCGCCCTTGCGATTCAAGGTACTGCCTTATTGATGCTGTTTTTCTGGAAGATGGTAAGTGAGCGATTGGGCAAAAAAACCGCTTACTTTATGGGCACTAGTCTCTGGGTTATCGCTCAAGTTGGTATATTTTTGCTACAACCTGGTCAAGTGGCCTTAATGTACTGTTTAGCTGTTATGGCTGGTTTTGGGGTTTCTGTGGCTTATCTCATCCCCTGGTCCATGGTGCCGGATGTGATTGAACTTGATGAATTGACCACAGGTCAGCGTCGGGAAGGGATATTTTATGGCTTCATGGTTTTGCTGCAAAAACTTGGTTTAGCCCTAGGGTTGTTTTTAGTCGGTATTGTCCTAGAGTGGTCAGGATTCATCTCATCTACTGCTGGGCAACCAGTCCCCACCCAACCCGATTCCGCACTGCTAGCCATCCGTATCGCTATGGGACCACTGCCAACTCTATTCTTGATTGGTGGTGTAGTACTTGCTTACTTCTATCCCATCACCAAGGAATTTCATGCCCAAATTCTCTTGCAGCTAAGAGAGCGTGATCAAGCTACTAGGCAAGGGGAATAGGAATTGATCGGTTGTGTTAAAGATCTAGTTTGACTCAGGAGTAATGTTATAACTGGGGGAAATTTGCCAATCAATAGACTTCGCCGCAGTTGTCAGGCAAAAAGCTTGCATAAACAACAATTGACGCAAACAAGATCAGAAAACTACTAAGTCTGGCAGGTCTAATACCAATCAATCAATCAATCAATCAATGATGAAAAAGGTAGATGCGTTATGGCTTGAGTCGTAGCAATTAACCTAAGCAGCTTGGGCGTCGCTTAAGACGCCTGCCATTCTAATTCAGGCAGACTCTCCCAGGCTTGGACAACCAGGTCATTGAGTAATACTCTTTGTGAGTGATCAAGCCAATCGTCTTCTGCTAAGACTTCGGCAGTTAAATCGTCAAGAGACTGTCCTTCTTGACGGGCAATTTGAATGACACCAGCAATCGCCATTACCACCAGTTCTTCATCAACTGGTTGTTGACGTAGGGCGACTATTTCTTGTGGACTAGCTGGAATGGGATAATTCATACCTAACAAACAAGGGCACCCTTGACTATAACTAAACTGAAATCAATGTAAAGTATTTTTACGAATATTAAACAAGTCGATACTTGGAAGCTTAGCGTATTTTCATCACTGATTACCTCCGTCTCTCCTCTTAATGAAATTTGTGATCACATAACCCCTATGAAAGAGATTCTGTACGTAGAAATCCCTACACCAGACACCAAGACTGTCTGCCAATGGTTGCAACAGGAATGGCAGCCTAAGCTCGGGGATAAGATAATCACGCCAGATGGTATTCGTCTGCAATGGGAGACTACTCCTGATGAGAATTCTAATCACAAGACTACAGTTGCCCTATCTTTGATTCCAGAAATCTCGATTTTTGTGTGGTCTGTGCAGCGAACCACCTACCTCAAAGCTTTTCGTTGGTCCGAAAAGCCCCTGAGCGGCGAAACGCTAATTCTAAGACAGCTGACCCAGAGTCTTCGGGAGCAATTCCCCTACCACTATCCAGAACCACCGGATGTAGAGTTATCTGAGCAATCCATCTTTGAAGCATTAGCACCCTATTATCCTCAGACTGTGCACTTTTTCCGGAAAATGCCTAGAGGAGAATATGACCTGAATCGAGTTTATTGGTGGGAAAAGCGCTGGCGTGAGGGGGTTCGTAACCCCGAGCAGCCCAAGCAGGTAGTGTTTAAGGGGTTGAAGGCCACGCTACGCGAACAACCATCTAACCTTCAACCGACTAACCTTCAACCATCTAACCTGCAACCTTCAACCCCTAAGTACGACGTAATCTACATCGGTGGTGCTTTGGGAGTGATCCATGCTGCAACAATGGCGCAGCGGGGTTATCGGGTATTGCTGATTGAGCGGTTAACCTTTGGGCGGATGAACCGGGAATGGAATATTTCACGGGATGAGTTTCAAAGCCTGATTGATTTGGGTTTATTTACCCCAACTGAGTTTGAAGGGATCATTGCTAGGGAATACCTTGATGGATTTAATAAGTTCTTTGATAGCAACAACCCACCCCACTTGAAAGCAGCCATCTTGCACACGCCAACGGTGCTCAATATCGCCATTGATTCTGCTAAGTTTTTGCAACTGTGTGGAACAAAGCTCACCAGTGCTGGGGGAGAAATCTGGGATGAGACAGAGTTTATCCAAGCAACTATCACCCCAGAGGAAGTTGTGGTGGATTTGCAACACTTACCGACTAAATCTCACCGACAAGCGAGTGGTCGTCTGTTAGTAGATGCCATGGGAACGGCTTCACCAATTGCTTGGCAACTCAATGGGGGTAGGGCGTTTAATAGTGTCTGTCCCACGGTGGGGGCTGTGATTGAGGGATTAGAGCCTCAGGTGTGGGATCCCGATTATGGTGATGTTCTCAATAGTCATGGGGATATTTCCCGGGGACGTCAACTGATTTGGGAGTTGTTCCCTGGTGCAGGTCAGGAATTGACAATTTATTTGTTCCATTACCATCAGATACATCCTGAGAATCCCGGCTCTTTATTAGAAATGTATGAAGATTTCTTTACTATCTTACCGGAATACCGCCGATGTGATATGGAAAAATTGGTGTGGAAGAAGCCAACCTTTGGGTATATTCCCGGACATTTTACGGTGGGAAGTCGCGATCGCATTGTGGCCTTCGACCGACTGGTTGCCATTGGTGATGCTGCCTCCCTTCAGTCCCCCTTGGTGTTCACTGGCTTCGGTTCCTTAGTGCGTAACCTCTATCGCTTAACCGATCTCTTGGAAACTGCCTTGCGGCACAATCTTTTGAGTGCTAAGGATTTAAATCAAATTCGTGCCTATCAAAGTAATATTGCTGTGACCTGGCTCTTTTCCCAGGGGATGATGGTACCAACAGGTCGTCATCTACCACCCCAGCGGATTAACTCCATGCTCAATACCTTCTTTGGTTTGTTGGCAGATGAACCACCGGAGGTACCAGATACGTTTATTAAAGACCGTTTCAGTTGGTTAACCTTTAATCGACTGGCACTCAAAGCAGCTCGCCGAAACCCTGCCCTCATCCCCTGGATTTTGGAAATGGCTGGTGCAAAGGATTTCTTGCTTTGGGTAGGCAGTTACTTAAGTTTTACTAGCAATGCCTTTGTCAGCGGGTTGCTCAAAGGTTGGTTTCCCAGTCTAGTTCGACGGTTACAGCCCTGGCTTGAAAAGCGTTATCCACGGCTTTGGTTACAGTTGTTGGCTCAAAGTTATGCCATCACAGCTGGGATGGGGCGTCCTGAAAAAATAAACCGTGAGCTCAAGTTCGATTGAATACTTATCATTTAAGGTTATTCGTTAATTGTTAATTAGTAATTAACAATTTTTTATTAACCAAGAAGGTAAGCATTCAGCTATCAGCTATCAGCTATCAGCTATCAGCTAATGCCCTAGGCGCAATGGGCTTTTCCTCAGAATTTCAATTCTCATTAATCTCGAACTATTAAATTCTCCCATTCGAGGTTTATTTTAATTAAGCTGACGGCTGAAGGCTTACCCAAGAACTAAAATGATGATGATTCAAAGAAAGACTTTAGTAATTATCTGTCTAATTTTAATCGCTGTTGTCGGTGTTGTCATTAATGTCAAACTTTTACAAGTTTGGAACTATAACACTGAAGGACATGATATTTACTATAGCTGGGTAGAAGGGAAGCGAATTTTATCGGGGCAAAATCCCTACGCTAGAGTCTTATCGGGAAATATGAGATAAAATCAGAAGTATGCTACGTATTTACCCATTTTTTATTGGCTTTCAGCATTAACTCAATTATTGGGATTCCAAGACTACTCAGACTGGATTTCCCTATGGCGACCGATATTTTTAATGGTTAATATCGGGATTGCTGGTCTAATTTTCTATCATTTGTATAACCATAAATTATTTATTTTTGGCTGGTTTGCTGCTTTATTATGGTTACTGAACCGATGGACGCTTTATGTTAGTATCGACGCTAACTTGGATTTCCTAGCCATATTTTTTATGATTCTTTCCCTGATGTTACTGCCGAAACACAAGTCCAAAGCTTTCTTGATGTTTAGCTTGTCTTTAGGGATTAAACAAATTGCTATATTTTTAGTACCACTTTATCTGATTTGGGCTTGGCAATCATCAGAGGATAATCCTGTAAAGGATACCTTCATCGCTTTGTTGTTAATACTTGTTATCCCTGGGATAACGTCACTACCATTTATCTTATGGAATGCAGAAGGATTCTTTAAATCGATTCTATTTTCAGCCACTAGAAATCCAGACGGACATGTTAATGCTCCTTCCTTAGATGGGTTAATTACATTATCAAATCCTGATTTCATTGGTATCAAAGCTAAGTTGCCAATGGTGTTGGTAATGAGTCTAGTATTTCTGAGTGCCATGAAGCGACAAATTGGCATCTATACTAGTGCTTTGCTGAGAGGTTGTCTGAAAAGTCTCATTTGCTACATCCAAGCCCCCGTTGGTCCCCCAATTTTGGGGA
>NZ_JAAHGN010001060.1:0-2570 GCF_010672485.1 Moorena sp. SIO2C4
CCCGTTGGTCCCCCAATTCTGGGGGACTTTTAGAAGCAAATTGACTCTTGTTCCCCCCAAAGTTGGGGGGTCAGGGGGGCAAAATTCAGTATCAAAAAACTTGGGAGATATCCTCTAAAGTAAGTCTTCACGTAAGTCCCTCATTTATCGCCAGTAAATAATTTTTAACACGGGCTATAATAACGATTACGTATTTCTTTTGGCTACATAATTTATTCCGTATTTACCCCATAGTCAAGATTAAAAATTACTGCTTGCTAATTTTAATATAGCTGGATTTCGGATATCTACCGCAAAAAAAATATAGTTTTACAGAATCTTTAATTCTTTAATTAAAGATTATCTGGATAGAGACGCACAATAAATCAATATCTTGTCAAGCCAATAAATCTTGATTGTAGATAAATATAGTGTAAGGATTTAGGTAGAGGGGTTGACAAAAGCAGAAAATTTAAAGTAGCCATTGATAAGGAAAGCCACTCTACCTCTTTGGGATGAGGAATTGCGCCAGTTTATTAAATAAAAACTGGTGGATATGCTTGGGGAACAAAGCTTGATTAATCAGCTATAACTGGTATAAATACTAAAAATCAGCCTCAAATTAGACTCAATGAGCTGATAAAAATCCCCTTCAAGTGACCTGATCAAAAAAAGCGATAAAGTCAAAACAAAACACACACAACCACAAACCGGAACACCGGAAGGGGCGGTGGCGCGGGGAGATGGTGAGATAGTAAGATTTTTATTAAGGGTAATTATCATCGACATCATATAAGACAATAACCACAGTGCTTAAACCAATTAATAGATAATGGTTATTATATTTATGAGGTAAACATAATTTTTTTTATATTCCCTATTCCCTATTCCCTATTCCCTATTCCCTATTCCCTATTCCCTAAAATCCAAAACTTCTGTACCTCACCTATTTTATAAATGCTGTGGAACCTCTATATATCGATAATCACTTACTGTAACCACCAACAACATGGCAGCTAATTCTCTCCATTCAATTCGTCATAGTCTAATTGTGTCTTGTCAGGCACCCCCTGACTCACCCCTGCACCACCCCCTAGTGATTGCCGCCATGGCACAGGCTTCGATGAATCAGGGGGCATCGGGTGTGCGTATTGATACACCTGACCATGTGGCAGCTGTCCGTAGTCAATGTCCCACTGCTCCAATTATTGGCTTGTGGAAGCAACAGTTACCGGAGTCTGAGGTTTATATTACTCCCCAGTTTCACCATGCCAAAGCGATCGCATCCGCTGGTGCTGATATTATTGCCATTGATGCCACCTTACGGGAACGTCCTGGAGGGGAAACAGTTCAAGATTTAATTAAGCAGATTCACGATACACTGGGTAAACCGGTGATGGCAGATGTGGATACCCTTGAGAGTGCGATCGCAGCACAAGCCGCTGGTGTTGATTTAGTTGGTACCACCCTCTATGGCTACACCGCTCAAACCAGCCATCTTTGTCCTCCCGGCTTTGGCCTACTCAGCCAGTTGGTGAAGCATTTAGATATCCCAGCCATTTGCGAAGGGGGTATTGCCAGCCCCAAGATGGCTCAAACTGCGCTAGAATTGGGAGCCTATGCGGTTGTTGTCGGCACTGCGATTACTGGTATTGATTTGCAAGTTAAGGCTTTTGTCGAGTCATTAGTTAATTGAACATGGTTACAGGGTTTTTCAAGTAGATGAGGTACAGTCTTTATTGGCGCTAATTGCCTTTAAGACCTTCTTACCTTTCTGCCCTCTGCCTTCTGCCCTCTGCCTTAAAAGGATAAGCAAAGTACCTCACCCAATGGAAAACTGCTATAATTGCCCTTGCTAGAAGCTGGAAAACCTATCTTATTATTGAGAACCCAGTTTCTGTAGCCAGTCTTGACCCAACTGAATGGTAATATCTGAGGAAAAAGCACCGGTGCTTTCCACCCGCACTTCCCCAAATCCCAAATAGTTACGGATAGTGGCAGCACTTTCATCGTCTCCCTGTTGGGCAATAATGCGAGTGGTGCGCAATGGTTCCCTAGACAATTTCTGATCAATACGAACATTCTGGTAGCCAGCTTGGTTAAGTTTCCGGAGCATAGCTTTAGCGACTTCAGAAGAATCTGTAGTGTATTGAATCGCAATCCGCAGGGATGTGGAGTTGGCATTGGAGTAATAGCTATAGCCTTGACCAAAGTGCTGACCCACCATCTGCTGGATGCGGCGGTGGTTTGGCAACCAGTAACTGGCTTGTTTCTTGCCATCGTTGCTAAATCGACCAGGCAGCATTAGCATTTGGACATTGGCTCGTTTAGTCTTGGTGGCAAAACCCGCTAATGCCACTAGCTCTTCTACACTTAAGTTGGTGTCAATGTGGGACTGAATAACTGAGAGGATTTGTGGGATTCGTGCGATAGTACTAGGTTTTAGTGCCTGTTCTACCAATGCCCTCATCAGCATTTGTTGCCGCTGAACTCGACCAATATCCCCATACTTGTCGTAGCGAAACCGCAGGAACTGCATCGCTTTATTACCATCCAGGTGCTGTCTGCCTTTTTTGAGGTTGATATAAAGG
>NZ_JAAHGN010001061.1:0-2564 GCF_010672485.1 Moorena sp. SIO2C4
GCCTGGCCGACGAACTCCGAGCGCGTGGCGCCACGTGCCCGCTCTACCTGATCCACTCCGGCGGTGGTCTCGTCAGCGTGGAGACCGCAGCGGCATTCCCGGTGCGGCTCGTCGAGTCCGGACCCGTGCTCGCTTTCAAGCTGCTGGTGGCATGGTTTAGTCACGCAACGGTAAATTCCAACCCCATAAACGAAGTAAGGAGGGGATGTAAACCCTATAAGCTCAGCGCTCTCCACACCCCCCGAAACAGGGGGGTAGGGGAACGTCTGGAGTTGGTTACCGTCAGTCTTTTACTTGGATTAAGGTAATTTGATTAAGGGCGTTGGATTAAGGGCGTTGTTGAACTAAGGAATCATCTCAAGTATGGTCGGATGATTGGTCAGTTACCAATTCCCAATTCCCAATTACCCTCAATCATTAGATTAATCAGCAAGGCTGGATTAAGCACTACCAGTAAAAGCGACTTCCGGGAACTTAGCCTGAGCCTCAGACATAGGTCTACGCCTACCTTCCTCTTGCCAGTAGTTAATCACTTCAGTGGCTTTGTTGAGGATTTCAATGCGATCAGCTTCAGTAATCCAGTGTTTGGCTTCCATCTCATCCTTGAGCTGTTCCCAGGCATCGTTCCGGGGCCAGAAAAAGTAACAAGTTAATGGGCTGGTGCCTTTGCCGACAATTTGATCAACTGCCAGGGCTACATTCTCATCTAGCCAGAGAACTTTTAATAGAAATTTTGACAATCAGGCCTCCCTCAGATATCCCACGTTATCTATAACTATAATCTATTGTACAATTGATGATTCTAGCGCAATAAGACTGTTCCTGATCAAGATTCAGGGATAGGTTTTTGGTTAAATTGTTGGTACTATTGGTGTTTATCGGCAATATTGGCGAGCCTAGCCCAAGCGTGCATGATGCCTAGTTCAGAAACATTCATTCCTAACTTGAATGCCATAGTGGTGTTCGACATTGACGGCGTGGTGCGTGACGTTAGTGGTTCTTACCGTAGAGCGATCGCAGATACAGTAGACCATTACACTGGTGGTGCCTATCGACCCACTATGGTAGAGATTGACCAACTTAAATCAGAAGGGCTATGGAATAACGACTGGGATGCATCGCAAGAATTAGTTTATCGATACTTTGAGGCTCAAGGGAAAACGCGTTCGCGTAGCGGCTCTTCCAGAGCATCGCATTTTTCTCTCGACTATGAAGCCCTTGTTGATTTTTTCAATTCTCGCTACCGAGGAAAAGATCCCAACCATTGGACTGGATACATTTGCGACGAACCGTTATTGTTACAACCGAGTTATTTAGAGAGTTTGACAACAGCAGGGATTCCTTGGGGGTTTTTCAGTGGGGCAACACGACAGGAAGCGAACTATGCCCTAGAAGGACGACTCGGTCTCGAACGGCCTGTTTTAATTGCGATGGAGGATGCTCCTGGTAAGCCTGACCCGACAGGACTGTTTGCCGTAGTTCTACAGCTAGAACAGGAGCATCAAGTTAAGGTGAAATTGCCAGTTATCTACGTTGGTGACACAGTTGCTGACATGTACACTGTTGAAAAAGCCAGAGACTCTCATCCAGAACGAGTTTGGGTTGGGGTAGGGATTTTACCCCCTCATGTGCAGCAGATACCAGAACAGCGGGAGGCTTATGGAGATAGGCTAAAAGCTGCTGCTGCAACAGTGGTTTTTGATAATGTTGAGCAGCTGACTCCTGAACAGATTGAGAAAATCGTACATCAGGGTTAGTGGACAGTTAATACTTGAAGCTTTAGATTCCTTGAGGTTAAAGCTCAATAGTCAATAGTTAAACAATTCACAGGTTCACGAAAACAAAAAGGACAAGGTCAAGAGCTTCCCTGTCTTGACCTTGTCCTTTTTGTATTTATTTCTGTGTGTGTAGTGGGACTTGACCCTTTACCGTTTCAACAGCTCATCCTTTAGAGCCAGTAAATGTTACCCCAGAGATAAAGTAACGATTGAAGAAGGCGTAAATCCCCAAAGCCGGTATAGTAAAGACCATTGAGGCTGCCATGATGTAGTTCCAATAACTAATGTATTGCCCCTTAAAGGTATTTAAACCTAAGGGAAGGGTAAACATTCCTGGATCTGAGGTAATCATTAGGGGCATTAAGAAATTATTCCAAGACCCCATAAAAATAAAGATAGCTTGTGCTGCCAAAGCTGGCTTGGCTAAAGGCAGGACAACCTGCCAAAAGGTTTCCCAGCGACTTAATCCATCCAAGGCAGCAGCTTCTTCAAGTTCCTTAGGAAAATTGATAAAGAACTGCCGCATCATAAAAATAAAGGTGGCATTCACTGCACTCGGTACAATCAATCCTTGGTAGGTATTGAGCCATCCCAAAGACTTTAAGATTAAATAACCAGGAATTAGGGTGACTTGTCCAGGAATCATCAAAACTGCCAAGATTATTCCCAACAATAATGAATTACCTGGAAACTTAACTCTGGCTAAGGCATAACCTGCCATTGAGTTAAATATAATATTCAACCCTGTTACACAAACACCAACCAAGACACTGTTTAAAAACCAGA
>NZ_JAAHGN010001062.1:0-2564 GCF_010672485.1 Moorena sp. SIO2C4
ACCCGTCGCCGAGTCTGAAACCACATAGAAATACCTGTAATTGCTAAGGTTAATAAACCAAAGGCATTGAGAAACGGATAAATCATTTGTAAGTTAATGGCACCAAATTTTCCTTTGTGCAGATCCAGATTTAGTAAAGTCTAAATCCTCAAATATTCCTCGATTGGAAAGTAAATTTGCTTGAGGAAATCCTTTAATACAAACCCGCAAATCAAAAGGATACCCAACCTGTTCAAATATTTTCTGGGTATAATAACCAGAAACCTTTGTAAATCTGGGTTGATTGAGTAAAGGCTCTGGAAGAGTTACTGCTGCAATCTTAGTCACACTTCTTTCAGGAATCATTGCACCATCTGGCTTCAAAAACCTTCTGGCATTATTAATAATTACTGCTGCTCCTTCAGAACCACCTATTGCTCCCACAATTTCCGAAACACATACATCTGCTAACTCTGGTAGGTTAACCGTCATCGCATCTCCATGTATGATTTCAATTTGTGCCGATAATCCAAACTTATCGACGCTAGCTTTAGCTAACTGACTGGTTTCTTGGTCTCTCTCAATAGCATAGATTTTCTTAGCTCCTGCTTTGGCACAAAATCTCGCCAAAATAGCATCCTTACCTGTACCAATTTCTACTACTACTCGCTCTTTAACAAGTTGATTAATTGCCACTTGATAACTTTGGTTTCGACGATGGTCATTAGTCATCGCATAGTACAATAACTCATCATAAACATAGTATTCTGCTATTGATGGCCAAAGTTCTATGCCTTTCATCTTCTGGATATTTTGTTCCAATTCTGGTTCGGGAACAAAATATGCTACCAATCGCTTGTTCCCTGGAGTATCTTCCTTGTCGATTACTACAGCTTGTTGGACTTGGGGATTCCTCCTGAGAACTGATTCAATTTCTCCAGGTTCAATTCGGAAACCTCGTATCTTCACCTGATTATCTATGCGACCAAGAAACTCAATATTGCCATCCGGTAAGTAACGAGCTAAATCTCCTGTTTTGTAAAGCTTCTCCTCGGTTAAATTCCTCAAAGGATAGGAAATAAATTTTTCCTGTGTTAATTGAGGTTGGTTAAGATAGCCACGAGCTAAACCAACGCTGCCTATATAAATTTCACCAGGTACTCCTATGGGGACTGGTTGTAAATTCCTGTCTAGGATGTAGATTTGAGTATTGCCTATCGGCCTACCTATGGGTGGCACAGAACACTCTGGTGAGCATTCAGCCATGGTGGCACATACTGTTGATTCTGTTGGTCCGTAAGCGTTCACAAATTGTCGCCCCTTTGCCCAGTGCGATATTAGCTCTGGTGGGCAAGCTTCTCCTGCTACTACTATGGTCTTTAAATCAGGTAATTCCTCTTTGGGCATCACTGCTAGAGCTGAGGGGGGTATGGTGATATGGGTGATTTTGTTGTTCCGCAACCACTGACTCATACCCACTCCAGGCATTAAGGTATCTCGGCTGCCCATATATAAACTGGCTCCTGAACCTAAAGCCATGACTATTTCCGAGATGGAGGCATCGAAACTTAATGATGCGAACTGAACGACTCTGCTGTTGGAGTTTACTTGAAACTCTTGGATTTGAGCTGTAGCCAGATTACACAGTCCCTTGTGTTCTACCAAGACTCCTTTTGGTTTACCTGTGGAACCTGATGTATAAATTATGTACGCTAAATTTTGGGGACTGACTTCACTCTTGACCTTTTCTGGTGTTTCAGTGGCTATTTTTTCCCAATCTCTATCTAGAAAAACCACTTGAGCTTGATGTTGGGGCAATTGAGCTAATATTTGTTCTTGAGTTAGTAACACTGACACTCCAGAGTCAGCGAACATATATTCTAGGCGTTCTTGGGGATAGTTCGGGTCTAATGGCACATAAGCTCCTCCGGCTTTGAGTATGGCTAATAAACCTACTACCATTTCTACTGAACGATCTACACATATTCCCACTAAGGTTTCTGGAACTACTCCCAACTTTTGCAAATAATGTGCTAGTTGATTGGCTTTACTATTTAATTCCGAATATGTCAGCTTTTGTTGTTCAAATACTACTGCTACTGCATCTGGGGTTTTCTCTACCCGATCCTCAAATAACTGATGGATACATTTGTCATCTGGATAATTTGTTTTGGTATTGTTCCACTCCACCAGTATTTGGTCTAGCTCTGGCTGTGTCATTAATGGCAACTGGCTAATCGGTCGTTCGGTCGTCTCTACTGCTGCTGATAGTAAGTTTTCATAATGTGACAGCATACGAGTAATTGTTTCAGCCTCAAACAAGTCTGTGTTATAGGCACAAAATCCTTTGATTTCTTCTCCTACTGGCCACAGATGTAACTCTAAGTCCATCCGCACTGTCATCTCAGCTCCTGCCCCTTCATACCAACCTACTTCTAAGTTAGGTAAGCTAAAGGATGGTTTTAAGATTTCCTCCTGCTGCACCGCAAACACTACCTGAAACAAGGGATTTTGCGATAGTGCCCGTTCTGGTTGCAACTCTTCTACCAACTTCTCAAAGGGTATGTCTTGGTGACTATAAGCTT
>NZ_JAAHGN010001063.1:0-2558 GCF_010672485.1 Moorena sp. SIO2C4
GATAAATCTGTGAAAATTAAACCCGATTACCACCTAGCTTGGTATAACCGGGGGGTTACCTTATTGGCATTAGGACGAAATGAAGCAGCGATTAATTCGTTTGACCAAGCTGTGAAAATTAAACCCGATTACCACCTAGCTTGGCATAACCGGGGGATTGCCCTAAGGAAATTAGGACAAAATGAAGCAGCGATTGAGTCCTATGACCAAGCTGTGAAACTTAAACCCGATCACCACCAAGCTTAGTACCACAAAGCCTGCTGTTATGCCTTACAAGGAAATGTAGACTTAGCCCTTGATAACTTGCAACAGGCCATTAATCTCAATCCTGAAGAATATCGAGAGATGGCAAAAACTGATTCATCTTTTGACACCATTCGCTCAGATCAGCGGTTTCAGCAGTTGATTAATATCAAGTCTGGGATTTTAGGGAATCGGGAGTCGGGAGTCGGGAGCCGGAAATAGGGAATAGGGAAAAAATTCTGTATACCTGATTACTATGATAAACGCTATAGCAATGGGTGTAATGGTGTTGACAACTTTAAGGAATGAAACATCGCTAATACCAATTTTAAATAAACTATTCTCTTGCTTCCCATCTCCCCATCTCCCCATCTCCCCATCTCGCCGCGCCCAGCCCTATAGCCTATTCCAGTTGCCGTTCCGAGGGTGTTATGGTGTCCATCAACCCTTCAAAGGTACCAGAATTGACGATAAAATACAACAATCCAGCAAACACTAGAAGAGCTAGAAGCATGGAACAACCGCGCATATCCTTCTCCTCCTTTAATTTATGAGCACTATCAGCATTATTCCACAAGGTTGTTACCTTAGCGGACAGGCAATTACCGTAAAAGCAACAACCCTGCGGGGTTAAAAGCGGCGGAGTTAAAGAGGTTTAAACCTAATATTTTCCGCTACTGAATTAATTATATTTAATTCTGGTCAAAAAATAAATATTTTTGTATCAATTTGTCATTAACTGTGTAACGAAGTGTGAAAACCTATCGTAAGCTATCAGCTATCAGCTAATGCGCTACTTGAAGTGCTACTTGAGGTGCTATCAGCGTCGAAGTCTGTGCCAAGCTGTTCGCGTAGCGTGGCCATAGGCCTGCATAGGTTTATTTTAAGCTGACAGCTGACAGCTGACAGCTGACGGCTTACCTAAATACTTTGCCAAAAGGTATATTAGATAACAGATTTACGGTATTAGTCACAGGATTTTTCACAAATCGATTATGATTGCTATATTACCGGTTTCACATTTAATAATTACTTAATTAAATTTTTACAGTATGGTAATTGGTGAAACCAGATAGGGCTATAAAATATAGTGTAACTAGTTATTCACTAAATAGTTAACCAGTAAATAGTTAACACTAACTATTTCAAAAATAAATCTACGACATATATGGTAAAAAATCAGCCATATGTCGTAAAAATTAGCAATTTAGTGAAACACAAACTGGTGTTTCATTAGAATTTGAGGTAATTTAATTCGACAATAAATCTAAGTGATCAACCAAAGGGGTTGATGCCATCATGGTGGTGAGCATTTAATAGTGGTATTAGTGTATTTCAGAGTGTATTTCGAGTAGTAAATGGAATTCCTTGAACTAATGAAGGGTGTTTCTCTAGAGCCAACTGACAATTCACTTAGAATTGACCTGAAGGATGCCAACTTAAGGGGTGCTGACTTAAGGGGTGCTGACTTAAGGGGTGCTGACTTAAGCAGAGCTGACCTAAGTGATGCCAATCTCAACGGTGCCTTGCTCAACGGAGCTGATTTGAGTCGTGCCTACCTCAGATGTGCGGATCTCAGTGATGCCAACCTGAGTGATGCCAACTTGATGGGTACTTATCTGAGTCGTGCTGACCTCAGTCGTGCTAACCTAGGTGGTGCCAACTTGAGTAATGCCAACCTGATTGGTAGTCGAATAGACAATACTCAGTTTAGAGATAACTCAGGAATTTGTAAGGATCTCAAGGATGACCTAAAGCGACGAGGGGCAATCTTTTTTGAGGAGTCTCCGAGTCTACGTTCTGGAATGCTTGCCTGTTCCTGACCAAGCTATGTGCAGTGCTATACCAAGTCCCAATTACCACTTAGCTCTCTCAGGGATTGTCCTTGCAGGAGGGCTAAGTTCTCGTATGGGTAGGGATAAAGCTTTGATTCTGGTCGAGGGTGTCCCCTTACTGCGCAGAGTGTGTGATGTTGCCCTAAGCTGTATTGGTCAAGTCTCGGGTCAAGTCTCAGGTCAAGTCTCAGGTCAAGTCTATATAGTCACTCCCTGGCCAGAACGATACGTGGATATCTTACCTGAGACTTGTCGTGTTATTCGGGAAGTCCCGTTACCAGAAGAGACCACACCTCATGGTCCATTGGTAGGATTTGCTCAAGGATTAGCTCATGTTGAAACAGATTGGGTACTGTTACTGGCTTGTGATTTACCCCAATTAAAAGCAGAGGTTGTGCAAGGTTGGCTCAAGCATTTGGAGCAGACTCGGGAAAATGCGATTGACCAAAGGTCACGCTACGCGATTGACCAAAAGTCACA
>NZ_JAAHGN010001064.1:0-2554 GCF_010672485.1 Moorena sp. SIO2C4
TCCGATTCCCAATTCCCGATTCCCGTTCCCCTCCTGGGAGGGGTTAGGGGTGGGTTCCGACTCCCGATTCCCGACTCCCGATTCCCGATTCCCGATTCCCCACAACTGCCGCTAAGTCTAATCCCTAAACATCAGGAATTTAGAGCAATCGAGCTGTATTAAGTTTTAGATTCACAAAAAGCTCACGATGATGAAACCAGTTAAATCCATGAATGAACTAGTAGAACGGGTATCTAAAGATCCAGAACTTGCGGAAGAAATCAAAAGAGACCCAGTGGAAACTATCCGTAGACTTGGTCCACCTCTAGAAACAGACCGTTGGATTTACCGGATTGTGGTCACTGCTTTGGGCGGTACCATGCTGGTAACTGTTACAGGTGCCATCGGACTAGCTGTGGCGGGTAAAGATGTGCCTGATATCCTGGTGGGGATTGGCACGGGTTCCTTGGGTTCCTTGGCTGGACTATTAGCACCTGCCCCATCCCGAGATTAGAGCCCTAAGTGGGTCAGTGTTGAGTGCTGCGGAACGAGCACGAGGGTTAAACTGGATTTCGTCAGCTTGTGCTACAGTTGGCTTTTTAGTTAGCACTCGCAATAGTGAGCAATTCTTTGACAAATCCCGAAATTTGTGCTTAACAATCCGGTCTTCCAAATTTAGGGGGAACATAAGATGCGTTCGCTTTTAGCGGAAGCTGAGGCCTTTGGCCACGCTTTGCGTTCGCGTAGCGTCGGCTTTGCCGAAACGCTTCATCGCGTAGCGTGGCCCAAAGGCCAAGGCCAATCGTATTCCCTAACTCAGTGGTTGTGTGAATATCAGGGCTTTAACTCGGTAGTAGAATTTAGCTAGCAGTGTAAAAGTCAGGAGAACCTTGAGCATGTTCGAGCATTCATGGACAATTTTAGCTTTCCTTGTAGGAACAGGGATCAGCCTTCTCCTGTGGCGTTGGCAACAACGCCAGCTAGCTTTGAGCTCGATATATGCTCTGCCATCACCCAAGGGGAAATGGCTCACAGGTAACGCCATGGAACTTCTTGCCGCTGCAAAACAAGGAACCTATTCTCTGAGAATCTTTCGATGGATGCAGCAATACGGCTCCATGATTTTGCTACGGATCTTCACCAGACCGATGGTGATGGTGGCAAAGCCCCAACTGATTGAAAGCATTTTGACAGAGGGGCAAACTAAGGGGATATTTACCCGCAGTCCATCCTTTTATCACGCCTACAAAGATGTGTTTGGCGTACATATCGGAAACCAGGTTGGTGAAGCTTGGAAGTGGCGTCGCCAAACCGCAGCACCAGCTTTCCGAGCCAGTCGATTCACTCAAAAGTTCGATCTCATCCGTCAGGGGTGTCAGCAAGTCATCACACAACTTCAAAGCTCGGCTCAAACAGGCAAAGAGGTTCAAGTTGATCCCTTATTTGTGGACTTGACCATGAATATCATTGCCTACTTTTTCCTAGGTGTTACCTTTGATAAAACCTCAAACTTTGCAGGGGAACCCTCCTTCGATGCCAACCGCCTGTATGCAGCTCTTGCACTTCTCGAAAAACATGTACTTTTGCAGACCGCAGGTCGCAGTCGATGGTTTAAGTTTCTCCCTACGTCAGAAGGGCGAGAATACCGACAGGCTCAAGATTATTTACAACAGAATTTAAAACCTCGGGTCGCGATGGCGTTGCAAGTGGCCAGGGCTTCTGAGGCCGAATCCCCATCAGTCAGTTCGTCATTTCGGGATTCGATGTTGGTTCAATTTGCTAAAAACCCCCAGCATGACCAAGACTCCCTAATGGCCGAGACCCGAGCCTTTATCTTTGCAGGTCATGACACTACGGCTCATACTATGTCCTTTGCAGTCGGGGAGTTGGGGCTTAATCCTGGAGTCTTTCAGGCCGCACAACAGGCTGTGGATCAAGCCTGGGAGAAGGAAGGGGAGCTAAATCTTTCTACTTTGAAACATTTAGACTATATAGAAGCTGTGGTCAAGGAAACCTTACGACTCCACCCAGTGGCCACCGGAATCCCCCTAGTCACGACCCAAGAGACAGAACTGGATGGGGTCAAGATGCCGAAAAATGTAAGCGTCGAACCTTTTTTCTGGGCTGCGGGACAGGATCCTGAGATGTTTCCAAAACCGGAAGAATTTCGTCCAGAACGATGGCTGCAAAAGGAAACTGACCAACAGCCACTCCCCCTCCTGTTTGGATTTTCCCGAGGATCTCATTTTTGTGTAGGCGCACCTCTAGCACTTTTAGAAGCAACGGTGATGTTGTCTTTACTCCTGCGTCATTTTAACTGGGAACTCGTCAATGGCCGAGATTCTCTAGAAGATGTTAATCAGTATTTGACAGTATTTCCCCGCGATCGCATGCCAATTCGTTTAGTGTCGAGAAGTGAATCCATAGCTTAGACTTGTCACTCTTGAGTGCTCAGCTCTAGTCGCTCTGCGAATCTGAGTTTAGCGGAGCGAGCACGAGGGTTATGCTGGATTTCTTCAGCTTGTGCTACAGTTGGCTTTTTAGTTAGCACTCGCAATAGTGAGCAATTAGTTGA
>NZ_JAAHGN010001065.1:0-2552 GCF_010672485.1 Moorena sp. SIO2C4
TGCTACGAGCTCAGACATTGCAAACGGATTCGCGATCGCATTTAGTGGCGGTCTGTGGTCATACCCCTGCCAAAACACAAGATTTTGCTGAAACCCACGGCACTACAGTGGTGGATTCCTGGCAGCAATTGGTAGAACACCCGGAGCTTGATCTAGTATTTATTAGCACGATTAATCGGGATCATGGCACAATTGCCCGTGCTGCCCTTAATGCCGGGAAACATGTTGTCACTGAATATCCCCTTTCCCTTGACCCCAAAGATGCCGAATCCCTGATTACCCTAGCGAACGCTAAGGGCAAGCTCCTCCATGTAGAACATATTGAGCTTTTAGGGGGCTTGCATCAAGCCTTGCGCCAATCTTTGCCCAAAATTGGTGAACCGGTTTATGCCCGTTACGTAACTATTGCGCCGAAACACCCTGCACCCCGGGGCTGGACATTCAATCTGGAACTATTTGGCTTTCCCTTCATTGCTGCTCTTTCTCGCATTCACCGCTTTACAGACTTGTTTGGTGAAGTCGCTTCTGTGTATTGTCAATCCCAATTTTGGGATGCTGCTGATCAGTACTTTACTGCTTGTCTATGTAATGCCCAACTGCGCTTTACTTGTGGTCTAATCGCAGATATTACCTATGGTAAAGGGGAAATGTTCTGGCAGAGGTTACGGAATTTTGAGGTGCATGGAAACCAAGGCACACTGCTGTTTGAGGGAGACCAAGGTAATCTGATTAAGGCAGAGGAAACCAAACCAATTGAAGTAGCAGGGCGACGGGGTTTGTTTCTTAAAGATACCGCTATGGTAATTGACCATCTAGTTAAAGGAACACCCCTGTATGTCTCGACCGTAGATAGTTGTTATACTCTCAAGGTTGCAGATGGATTACGTGAGTCCGCAGCTACAGGTCATGCGATCGCTTTAATTTAGTTTTAAGCTATCAGCTATCAGCTATCAGCTAATGCGCACACTAGTTGAGGTACTATCAGCTATCAGCTATCAGCTATCAGCTATCAGCTATCAGCTTTGGGCCTGTGGCGACGCTACTTTAGGTGCTTATGGGCTACGGGAAAGTCCCAGCGTCGTTCGCACAGCGTGGCCAAACGCGCACGCGTGGCCGAAAGGCCAAGGCCAAAGCCTGTGCCACGCTAAGCGAATGGCTCACGGCTGTTCGCGTAGCTTGAGCTAAAAGCTCACGGCTGACCGCTGAATGCTGACTGCTGAATGCTTACATTTATCATTTGGTAAAATTTATCGTCAACATTTTATACCATAAAATTGACAACGACGTTGTATAAATTACCTAAACTATATAAATCTTAACAAATATTTTAAACTTCATTACAAAATCAGATATGGCCTTGGCATACCATGATATGTTCTGTAACATACATCGAGTCGGGGTTCCTATGGGCTAATTAAACACGCAGCATCCCCGCTCTCGAACTACCTAATGGTAAAGTTAGACAAGGAGAACACTTTGGATTTGCATTCTACTCAACCCCACAATGATCATGGTTGTGAAGGCATTAGCGATTATGTCGCCGAGCTTCAGTTTCACATGGCACTCCACGCCCGAAAATTAGTTCCTAACCTCACTACAGCAGCAGATAGTAGAGAGCAACTATTGCAGCAAACCCAAGCTAATTGTGAGAAACTGGCCTCCCGACAATCCCGTTCATAGAGATGAAGCCCTAGCGCGATTTGCAGCAATCAACGATTCTGTATACTGTAGCGCCTCTTGCCAAACCTGATAGCCAAGAGGCGTTAAATGTATACCATCGGTTGTCAAGTTGTGCTCCATCTGACCTTTACTATCAGTAAACAACTTGTGAAGATTGAGATAGGCTGCTCCTTCTTGTTGAGCAATCTGAGCAATTTGTTTATTAAGATTACGAATGCGCTGATTAGAAATAGCAGTAGCTCGTGTCGGTAAAATCGACTGGATAATCAGTTGAGCTTGTGGGTGATTTTGCCGCAATTGACGGGTAATCTGGCGCAGATTGTTGACAATAACTTGATCGGTTTTCCCCTGACGCAAATCATTGATACCTGCCATCACATAAATTGTATCAGGACGAGTCTGGGAAAATGCCGATAATCGACTCAAAATTTGACTGGTATTCTCACCAGAAATCCCTTGATTGAGCCAAAGTTGATATTTAGGTAATCCCTGTGCCGGTAACCACAAACTTAGGGAATCTCCCACTACCATAGACAGACGATTGTTACCCTGTCCGTAAGCAACAGCTTTCGCTTCCTGTGCCAGGAGTTGTTTCCATTGCTGATAGGTAGGTTTTGTGAGAGGGACTCCTTTGTGATTTAATCCCTTTGCCCAAAACGATGAGAAACTATGAGCAGGTAAGCGAGTATAAAGTTTGCCAGCTCTGAGGGCAGCTAATCGTTGGTAATATAGTTCCGTTCCTGACTTTGGTGAAGGAGTAGCAGGTCGATAGTTGGGTAAACTTTGCTGATACTTTACACCAAGTTTCGCCCCCCTAGCCCCCCAACTTTGCGGTGCGACCCGTGGCGAATTTAATTCGCCAACGGAAAGCG
>NZ_JAAHGN010001066.1:0-2551 GCF_010672485.1 Moorena sp. SIO2C4
TGCTACTAATCCCAGGTTTAGCTAGGTACAAGTAAGACCAACTGTAGTATGTGAATACTGATGGGTTTGACCCCAGAATATCGGTAGTATTTATAACTACATTTGTAAGGAAATAGGAGAATAACTGTGGTGCTACTAATCCCAGGTTTAATTAGGTACAAGTAAGACCAACTGTAGTATGTGAATACTGATGGGTTTGACCCCAGAATATCGGTAGTATTTATAACTACATTTGTAAGGAAATAGGAGAATAACTGCGCTGCCACTAATCCCAGGTTTAGCTAGGTACAAGTAAGACCAACTGTAGTATGTGAATACTGATGGGTTTGACCCCAGAATATCGGTAGTATTTATAACTACATTTGTAAGGAAATAGGAGAATAACTGCACTCCCACTAATCCCAGGTTTAGCTAGTTATAGCACTACGCATTAAAGTTAGGACATTGATAAAAGCTGAAAAGCTTTTTTAGTCAACTTTTGCCTCTTGCCTTGCGCGTAGCGCTATACAAGTAAGACAAACTCGACGAAGTAGCAGCGGAAACCGAAAACCCCAGCTAGCAGCTGCCACGCTCTGGTGCCAACTACTAGTTGGGGTTTCTCTATCTGATATCAAAATTTATGAATTTTGTAATGGTGTCCGTCAACTTGGAGCAATGTTCTGCCACAACTCGGCTGCAATAAACCTTGACAAATGCCCCACATTCGTTGTTGCAATTACAACATCTGGAACTCCAAGAGTCATGGCCTGAGCCACCAGAATCATATCAGCATCAATCGTTTTGTCACCTGCTGTTGGTTGTCCTTGCTGACGAGCTTGTGCCCAAAGTTGTGCAGCTTGACCCATGGCAACCGTTCTAATTGGCAAATATTCAATCAACTTGGTTAAATCATCTAGACGAGCAATGCCTTTTGTCTTCTTTGCTCGCAACAACTCACGGCGAATCTCATAGTCTACAATCTCTGGAATGATAACACGACTACCTGATGTCAGGTGAGTTTGAAGCCACTGAGCACAAGCAACACTCTGAGCAGACAGCTTGGGATTGGTGATCAGACCGACCGGTCCTGCATCCAACACTATGACTCCCCTCACCAACTTACACCCTTCATCTCAATTGGGAATAACTGACGCTCAGAGAGTCGATCCTGATCCAATGCATGAATCAAATACTGACCTGTTTCTTGTTGCTCTTCAATATCCTGATCATCAATCCAGGACTGAAGCAGATTAACCGCTTCAGCTTGCTTTTGCCTGAGCAGAATAGAGTTTTCCAAAAGTTGTAATGTTATAGCTTCGAGGGATATCCCTTGCTGCTTGGCTTCCTGCAAGAGATATTGCTCCAATTCTGGTGGCAGGTTAAGGATTAACGTCATCAGTCAAACAATGAATGATAAGATTTAATTTGTTAAGTAATTGGGCTTGATAACAAGAAGATGTTTTGTGATTAAACAATCGATCTTCTTGTTATCAATCTTGAAGAACGAATCGGACTGGTTGTTATCTCAGTTCAATCCCTACGAAAAATCCGATAAGCTAATCACATCAGCATAAGCAACACCCAAAGCATGCATAAATGCCCCATGTACGTCTTGAGCGATAATAGTCTGATTGCCAAAAACCAGATCTCTAGTAGCACAGGCATCATGAACTACCTTACACTTAAAACCCAAATCAGCAGCAGCGCGAGTGGTAGCATCAATACACATGTGACTCATGGCACCACAAATAACTAGCTGTTCAATCTCAGCTTGTTTGAGTTGATCCAGCAAAGTAGTTTCCCGAAAGCTATTAGGATAATTTTTCGGGATTACAGCTTCACCAGGAAGGGGTTTAATACTATCATGGATTTCAACTCCTTCAGTACCTCGGATAAAGAAGGGTTCATTAGAATCAGCTTCAAAAAAGTGCTGTATATGAAAAGTTGGCAACTTGTTTGATCGAAAATGCTCTAGTAAATGTTGAGCATTTTTACTAGCTAAATTCATCCCCACTAGTTCCATAGAACCACCAGGAAAGTAGTCATTCTGAATATCTACTAGTATCAGTGCTGTCTTCATTGCTATTCTCCGCCCCTATTTTTACTCATTATAACCCACATTTCGCCGGTAGTAGCATAGGACGAAGTACTACAACCCTCTAACATAATTTATAAGTTATTTTTGGTCTGGAAATTTGCATCGTCTTGTATGATTGGCTAAACCCTTAATTTTTCGTTTCCTTGGAATTACCTGCACCCTGTATTCCATAGCTGACAATTTGGGAACTCTAGCTTTAGGACTGTATAAAGCAGTATAGCAGTTCTAAATAGTTCTCAATTAGGTGAAGTACTTTCGTAAGCATTCAGCCGTCAGCGGTCAGCCGTCAGTTTTGTGGCACAGGCTTCTAGCCTGTGACTTTCCTCAAATTAAACCAATGCTTACCTGTTTTATTCAAAAGCTGTTCCCCTAGCTTGCCCATAGCCCATAAGCTTATAACTGTTCGCGAAGCGTGGCCAACGGCCTTTAGCTGATAGCTGATAGCTTACGTACTTTCCTATTGGGTTTTAGGGA
>NZ_JAAHGN010001067.1:0-2550 GCF_010672485.1 Moorena sp. SIO2C4
TGGCTTAATTCAGGAGATGCGTCAATCCGTTGCCCAAAATGATGACCGGGCTATTGATCGCACTCAAGGTGATCTACAAGATGCCCTCTATGAGCTCAAGCGAGAGGTACGGCTGCAATATGAGGAAGAAGAGGATGATGACTTGTTTGGCTCAATTCGTCGCACCTTCACCGGAGATAGTGACACAGACCGATATTCTCAACGGGATTACCGCCGGGACTCCTATGACTCCTATGGGGCTAGTTCATCGAGGTCCAGTCGCGATCGCGATCGCAGAAACCCCCTTGAAAATGATTGGGATGAGGATGATAATTGGTTCTAAATTAGTCAGTAGTTAGTTGTCAGTTGTCAGTAGCCACAACTAATTAGCGGTTAGTCTTTAGGTAAAAGTTTTCTCGCTCTTCCCTTTAAAAAATACTGACAATTAACGATTAATCACGAATAGATCAAAAAACGAATAGATCAAAAAAGCCTTAATACGGGGGTTTACCCGATGAGGGAGTGCATCGAGACACTTCATTATTGACTAATTATGCAAAACTATCGAGATTACTATGAAATGTTGGGTGTACCCACAGAGGCATCCAGCGAGGAAATTAAAAAGGCTTATCGGCGGTTAGCTCGACAGTATCACCCCGACCTGAATCCTGGAGATAAGACAGCAGAAGACAAGTTCAAGGATATTGGTGAGGCATATGAAGTTCTCTCTGACCCGAATAGGCGATCGCAGTACGACCAATTCAGCCGATATTGGCAGAAGAAGAAGTTTGGTAGAAAAGCGGCTAAAGCTGCTACTTTGATTAAAAATGTAGGCTGGAACGGCAATGGTCGTGGTTCATACCAACCAGAGGATTATGGCAATTACCGGGACTTCAACACCTTCATTGATCAACTACTCGGGCGTCGCTCTACTAGAAAGGCAACATCAACCCCACCTCCAGGGACTCGGGTAAGTTCTGAGAGTGCGTTTCGACCAGGGAAAACTAAAACAGCCTACACTGTTAGTTCTCGTCTGAGACCTCAACCCAAATCCCCCCCTCAGCCTCAACCTTATCCCAAACCTCAACCTCAAGATATTGACGCTCGATTAACCCTACCTTTGGAAAAAGCCTATAAAGGGGGTCGAGAGCGAATTCGCCTAGAAGATGGACGGGCTTTAGAAATTGAGCTACCTGCTGGGATGGTAACCGGTGCCCTGGTGCGGCTCCAAGGTCAAGGTATTGATGGTGGATGTTTAAATTTAAAAATTACTGTGTCACCTCATCCTTTCTTTAAATTAGAGGAATTGGATGTGATTTGTGTAGTACCAGTAAGCCCTGCTGAAGCAGTATTAGGTGACTTAATAGAAGTTCCCACCTTGGATGGTATAGTGCAAATTAATGTTCCTAGTGGCGTCAGGTCAGGACAAAAATTGCGCTTGGCAAATAAGGGTTATCCCAATCAGGATGGGTTACGAGGGGATCAGGTAGTAGAAATTCAGATTGTTGTGCCAACCGAAGCCACTCAGGAGGTCAGAGAACTATACGAAAAACTAAGGGAGATTGATAATTTTAATCCTCGCCAAGATTTACTGGTCTAGGAAAAAGGCTTACATCCAAGCATCCACAAACGCGCAAGTCCCAAGTCACAAGTCAGAAGTCAAAAGTAAGCATTGACTAGGTTTCGGAGTTTAGAAATGTCAAACATCTTAATGGGTAGTGCTATATAAGGGAAGCAGCCCTGTAACCTCGGAGAGGATAAGGCAGTTTGTGGCGATAAAAACGAAGTAATTATTGAATGAGTTCTGAGACAAAAGACATTGAATCCAACCAATTTTTACCATGCAAGCCAATATAAAAACTGCTATGTCGTCGGTAAAATATTGAATGATAACTGGGACGATTAACATAGGATGCTAACCATTTTTGCTGAATATATTGTCCATTAAAATTAGCTAAAGTGTAGGACAAACAAATTAATAAAATCAGAGAAATTAATCGCTGTTTGCTGACTCTAGTAGCCTCCAAATTATAGCAGTTCTCAGGACGAGTGAGCGACATTGCTTATCCCTTTAAGGCAAAAGGCATGCATGCATGCTAGCAATAGTAAAGAGGGTTTTAAGCGATGCAGAGGTGCGACCCGTGGCGAATTTAATTACGGGTCAAACGCACCATTACGGTCTTGGGGAGGCAGAGGTGCGACCCGTGGCGAATTTAATTCGACGACTGTAAACGCACCATTACGGTCTTGGGGGTTTCCCCCACTCGCTATTGCCGTGGTTCCCCCCACTCGCTATTGCATCAAGACAGGGAATCAGTGTCAAAGGATAGTGTACCTCATAACTGCGAGAAACGGGAGCATGTCACTTATGCAGCAACATTAGTACGCTGATCTGGGGAATGGGGAATCGGGAATGGGGAATCGGGAATCGGGAATCGGGAATCGGGAATGGGTAATAGGTAATGGGTAATAGGTAATAGGGGAAGCATGTCACTTAAGCCTAATATTTTTACCATTACTATAGCCCCCTGATGGGTAATTGCTTGCTGATCTGGTAAATAGTTCATCTGT
>NZ_JAAHGN010001068.1:0-2542 GCF_010672485.1 Moorena sp. SIO2C4
GCGGGTAACGATACACTTCAGGGAGAAGCCGGAAACGACACTCTACTTGGTGGCAGTGGGAATGATCGGCTCACGGGTGATGATTCGACTGTAAATTTTGGCAATGATAGCCTCAACGGTGGTTCTGGCAATGACACCCTCACTGGCGCAGGTGGTAACGATACCCTAGTTGGAGGTTTGGGCTCAGATACCCTGAACGGTACTAACAGTATTCTGGACGGTGTTGGTGAAATTGATATCCTTGATCCTGGTGATTTTGGTGCCAGGGATCTGATTATCCTAGGCACCAGTGGCTCGATCTATTACAACGGTGCTGGTCTAGATTACGCTGTGATTGACAATTTCGACAGATTTAGCTTCGCTGGGGAAACTGACTCTGACAAGATCCAGATTTCCGGGTCATTGTCCAATTACAGCTTAAGCTCATTCACAGGTACAAGATCTGGTGTTTCTATTACCAATGGCACTCGAATCAACTTAGGTGCAGAGATCATTGCTTATGTCGATTCTAGTGGTTTACTGACGGCTACTGACTTTATCTCAGTCTAGTCGCCAAAGGACTTGATCTGACGGGGTGACAAGTAGGATTGTTTGCTTTACTGGCTCTCTGAGTTTAGGGGAAAGCTGCTGATGGGATACCTAGTCAGAGGGGTGTTGGTACCAAGTTGCATTCATAGCTAGCACCCCATCACCAGATCACCCTATCACCTTTTGAGAAATACTAAAACTCATCATCCTCATCTCCCCACTGCCCCTTGGACTCAGCCGTCCTGGGGGTACTTTTATGCTTAACCTGATCACCTCTGGAACTCCAACTGCTTAACTGTCTGGGCACCTTTGGACCGAATTGATAACTGTTATGCATAATTTTATCTCATCTTTCTCAAAGCTTTATGTAGTTTAAAAAAATAGTGAACTTTTTGTAAACGTTATAATTTTTATCTTAGTAAGATCTATAATCAGATTGGAGCTAATTAAGCCATCAATAGTAAGAGTTGATTTAACTCCTAATTACTTAGATCCAGATTCAAACTATCTGTCTCGGATATATCAGTTCATGGTGCTCCATTAATCAAGGGGTCTATAGGTTCTAACCAATTGACTTGATCGACTTGATTGTTAAATGAACTGACCTGTTAATTCATCAAGGGATTATCAATAAAATCACGATGTAGTAGCGTTTAATAATCAAGTTATTTACGCTATTAATAGATTATTTTTGTGATTTTTTGGAAATATGTAATGGTCAACATCAGGATTGTTGATCAAAATTACCCTTGATTTACCCATAAACTGGGTGTCTTAGGTTCCACTATTGATAATGAGTATTTCTTGAATAACTTTTCTAGATACAACTCAGACAAATAGAGTGAATCTTTCCGAATAGAACAATCCACAAATTTTCAAACAATTGCAATCGGTAAGGAGCAAATGATATGGGAACTTACACCGGTAACGACTTAAACAACTACAAACAAGCACACAAAGAACGTCGGTTTATATTCCAGAGATGGAAGTCTTGGACAATGTCCGGCAATGGTGGCAACGATACCCTGATTGGTGGCCCGAAAAACGACACCATTTATGGTGATGATGGTAACGACAATCTTTATGGTAAGGGCGGTAATGATTACCTCAGTGGTGGCTCTGGTCATGACTACCTCAATGGTGGCTCTGGCAACGACACCCTCTCTGGTTACTTTGGCAACGACACCCTTGATGGTGGTACAGGCAGTGACCGGATGTATGGTGGCACGGGTCATGACCTTTATGTAGTTGACAGCACGGGGGATGTGGTCACCGAATACTTCAATCAGGGTATTGATACAGTCAAATCCTCGATCAGCTACACCCTAGGAGCTAACCTGGAACACTTGACCCTGACTGGTAGTGCTTACTCCGGCTACGGTAACAGCCTCAACAATAGGATCAGTGGTAACAGTTACAACAACTTCCTCTGGGGGAAATCTGGCAATGACTACTTGTATGGGTATGGTGGTAATGACACTCTTAGCGGTGATGTAGGCAACGACTCCCTTTATGGTGGTACAGGCAACGACACCCTTTATGGTGGCTCTGGCAACGACTATCTGGATGGTGGTACAGGCAGTGACTGGATGTATGGTGGGACGGGTAATGACCGCTATGTAGTTAACAGCACCGGGGATGTGGTCACCGAATACTTCAATCAGGGTATTGATACACTATACTCCTCCATCAGCTACACCCTAGGAGCTAACCTGGAAAACTTGACTCTGACTGGTAGTGCTTACTACGGCTACGGTAACAGCCTCAACAACAGCATCAGTGGTAACAGTTACAACAACTACCTCTGGGGGAATTCTGGCAGTGACTACTTGTATGGGAATGCTGGTAATGACACCCTTAGCGGTGATCTAGGTAATGACTACCTCCGTGGTGGCTCTGGCAACGACTCCCTTTATGGTGGCTCTGGCAACGACACCCTTTATGGTAACTCTGGCAACGACTACCTGGATGGTGGTACAGGCAGTGACTGGATGTATGGTGGGACGGGTAATGA
>NZ_JAAHGN010001069.1:0-2533 GCF_010672485.1 Moorena sp. SIO2C4
TATTAACTATCATCCTGACGGTGCGCTTTCCAATGGGCGAGTAAATCCCCCTTGGGTCGCACCGCAAGATCCCCAAGCTGCTGTAGCTTGGACTATCAATCAGGCTTGCTCCCTTAGCTACCTTCTTATTGCTAAGTTCATCATCAGGACATTATAAAATTTGGCTATAGGATTTTCCGTTGAAAAACCAGCGATTAGGGCATCTTGCTGATAGTGTGGCAGTACGTTCCCGTAGCGGCTCCAAAGGAGCATCGCATAACTAAGGGTACATAACCCCCGCCATTACCTGTCTTTTTCTATTTGGTATTATCCTTAAGGATTAAATAAACTGCCCAAATCCCCATGGCTCGCAAATAGTGACTAGCCCGGAATGTCCCTGCTGCTGTAATTGCTTCTGGTGTCCTAAATTGCAAGCCATGATCGTAAACCTGCCTCACCACTGCTTCAGTTATACGTAAAGCTTCATCTTTCATGCCTTGCTGAATCAGAAATGCTGCTAATCCAAAATTAATTCCTGTCCACACTTCCATCGGATGAGTGGCATCGGGATCTTCTGGTGTGCCATCGGGTCTGACTCCATTAACTGCTCCGAGTTGACCCTGATGGAACTTTAAAAAACAGGCATCATAGACAGTCTTGAGGGCTGAGAGAGTACACTCTGGTGGCACAATATCCGGTAATCCCAGTAACTGAGCATAAAATTGACCACACAACTGGTCTGCCATCACCACATCTGAGCCACTTTCACTATCTAGTTGATAGTACTGCCCATTCCACAGCTTTTCTTGATAAATTGGCATAGCTTGTGCTAACCACTGGCGATAGCAGTCAATGGTGTCTTGAATGGAATCTAGCTCAGGTACTTCTACGAATGGGGATGTTGGTGGATAATTTTTGGTCAGAATTTCTCCAATTGCGATCGCACTCTCCAAGGCCGCTAACCACAACCCCCCACAATAAGCACTTACTCCCTGCAATCGCCAATCATCAAAGGTCTGATCTGGTGCGCCATAGTTTTCTGGTATCCCATCTCCGTCTTGGTCAAACCTCTTGAGATAAGCCAGTGCCTTGACAATGGATGACCAGCACTCCCACAAAAACTCTATATCTGTAGCGCTAGATAAAACAAAATCCCGATAGACTTGTAAAACAAAGTCACTGGCTAAATCCTTCCACTGGTTACAATCCTGGTAGCTAGTATAATTAGTTTCTTGCCAAGGATGCTCATTGGGCGCTCCTAGGTCATGGGGAGTAGCATCCGCAATTTTACGTACAGCTTGAGCTTGGTTGTAGCCAATAATACGCAGTGTTTCATCGCTGGTCGGGATAGCTCTGGCAAAGGCTTCTAGCACCGCTTTATCCAGTTTCGGCCACAGCATTGCTAGGGCAAAAGAACCATAGAGCCGCACATCCAGGCTTTCGTACCAACGGTAATCTAGACATTCTAATACACCAAACTGTCCAATTGGGTCAAGTTCAGTTGCTGCTGTCCACAGAGTACCTCCATCCGTGAGCAAGTAAAGCTCATTAAACAAGGCCATCTTGAAGCAATTGGGTAAATCCTGCTTATTTAAAATCGGTTCTTGCCATGATTCAATTTGTTCTCGCCACAGATCATGGTGCTTGAGAGCAGTGCGCACCATCGACCAGCCATTATTACCGTTGCGTCCAAAAAAGTCCGTGTATCTCCGGTAATAGTTAATACCTAATTTAAATTCCGTCACCGGAAAGTCCCAAGCCAGGATAAAGGGAATTTTGCGGGTTTTACCTGGACGAAGGGTAAAGCGAATTGCGATCGCGCAGGCAATTTGTTCTCCTGGTGCCGCTGGGGTTTCATCTTGATGGTCTACCAAGCTACCATCCGTAGCAAAGGTATCCCAAACCTCAGCACCATCACCAACTGGATTCCAGCGACCGTGGTAGAACACCTCCATACTGGGATTAGTAACTGTAGCCAGGCACAATTGCCCTTCCCCTTCTTTAATCTCATCCCCCAGTCTCACCCGGTCTAGAACAAATCCGACCCGATAGTGATCCACAATCCACTGATTCAAATTCCCCGTACTATCTCCCCACCGAGGCTGGTACTCATACACCGGACTACCATCATCCCTTACCCGCACCTCGGGATTTTTAATCCCATTGGTAAACCAACCCACCATATTCTGCCAAGTGAGCATGATGCTAACGGTAATGGGGGTATCAGTAGGGTTGTGGGCCGTCCACTCAAACACCGCCACTGGGTAACTACTTTCCTGATAACATCCTGCCCAAATCGGGGAAAACTGCTCGCAGGTTAGTTCAGTCTGAAAGACATTTTGATAGGTAAACCAACTGCGAGGATACAAAGCATAGTAGTGACCAGAAACCTCTGAGCTGTTTTCCTCACCTTTGCCTTGGGTTGGATACCATTGCCAAGAGCGTAGCTTACCATCCTCTGGTGGTTGAGTGCATAACCCATAAGCCATCGGCTGAGAATGCTCTGGTTGTTCAAATACACTAAATTGACAACCGGGGAGGCTTTTAAAGATGA
>NZ_JAAHGN010000107.1:0-11546 GCF_010672485.1 Moorena sp. SIO2C4
TGTGATGAGTATCGGGTGCATCTCATTAAAGCTGTTTGACCCGGTGGCTGGAATGGGCATCTTGTTGTGGAACGGGCATCTTGTTGTGGAACGGGCATCTTTTGTGGAACGGGCATCTTTTGTGGAACGGGCATCTTGTTGTGGAACGGGCATCTTGCCCGTGGGAATCCTGCCCACCCCACTGATATTCATCCGAAGATTCAGCAATGCTAAAAAATGTACCTCACCCAATTGAAAACTGCTATAACTAATAACTAATAACTTTAGTACAAACCCATCAGGAAACAGTAGAAAAGTTATGAGCGCTCCCATCACTAACAGACAGAGAACTCTTCCAGTCCTAGAAAATGGAGATCTGCTGTCTCGTGGAGAATTTGAGCGGCGTTATCAAGCCATGCCCCACCTCAAAAAAGCAGAACTAATTGAAGGAATTGTTTATATAGGATCCCCCTTACGGTTTGAAGCCCACGCTGAGCCCCATGCTAATTTACTCGTTTGGTTGGGCAACTATAAAATAGCAACTCCTGGTGTAAGATTAGGTGATAACCCTACAGTGCGGCTGGATCTGGATAATGAACCCCAACCTGATGCGGTTTTACTCATTGATAGCAATTGTGGTGGCCAAAGTCGTCTGGACGATGATGGTTATATTGAGGGCGCACCAGAACTAGTGGTAGAAATTGCGGCAAGTACTGCTTCCATTGACCTGCGAGATAAAAAACGAGTCTATCGTCGCAATGGAGTAAAAGAATATCTGGTCTGGCAAGTAATTGACCAGCGTTTTGATTGGTTTTCTTGGCAAGACGGAGAATATGTTTCTCTTGTAGCTGATCAAGAAGGAATTATCCGCAGCCAAGTTTTTCCGGGATTATGGTTAGCAGTTTCGGCACTTTTGGCGGGGGATATGCTTGAGGTGATGGCAACCTGGCAAGCTGGGTTGGCGAGTTCGGAACATCAACAGTTTTTGCAGCAGTTGGCAAGTTTTTCTTAATTAATTGTGGTTATTTAGTACTTTAGCAAAGGGAGCAGGGAGCAGGGAGCAGGGAACAGGGAATAGGGAACAGGGAACATTTGAGAATAATTGACGCCAACACTATCAGAAAAATACTTTGGCAAGAGGTCTATTAATGAATTGTGATAATTTTTAATCCGAAGTTTCCGACTCCCGACTCCCTACTCCCGACTCCCTACTCCCTACTCCCTACTCCCTACTCCCTACTCCCTTGCTGTCAAAACCATTAAATTTAAATAAAGACTAGCTAATACAAGCCAATCATTGATAGTGTAATCAGAGTCAATTCATCTATCTTTTGGAGAAAGACAGTCGAAAATGTCGAAAAATAAGGTTTTGATGGTACTGGTATCGCTCATCCTACCCTTTGTGCTTGGTGTCCAACTAGCAATGGCCGATACCAGCAACTCGGCTCAAACCTGCTTACGAGGGTTACTGTACCTAAACAACGGTTGCAGTACAGTAGATTATATGTCCATTGATTACACTCCTCTGATGAATGACAAAGCTGAAAGCTTTTTGAAAGAAATTAAGGCACGGCAGCTCAATGTTGTCACAGCGGAGTCTCTGACCAGTGGCATGATTATTTCCACCATCGTCAACATTCCCCTCTATGGCTCCTACACCTACGGTGGATTTTCCACCTATGATAGTGATGCTAAGCGCAAGATGCTCGGGGTCAAGAAAGGCGATGTTTATACCGAAACCACGGCTCGACAAATGGCTGCCGGTGCTTTGAAAAATAGTCGGGCGATGGTCTCCATTGCAGTTACCGGAAACGCCGGACCGGTTGACAAAAATAAATTGGACGACCTTGGTGTTGTCAACGCAGCAGTTTCTATTCGCACCATCTCTGAGAGCCAAGACAGTGACATCCACGAGCAGCCCATTGTCTTCAATACCAGGCACCGGCGCATGGCACTTTGCGATGGTGATGGATTGCCTATGACTGAAGTTGTTTGTCAACAATATCGTTCCGAAGCTGAGGCCGACCCTAAGGGGTATGTATCCGCTCCAACCTTGTCCATGACGCGGAAATTGATTCGGCAAAATGTGGTGATTGACGCTCTGGAACTGGCGCAACAACACCTCCAAAACTTTGTCTGTACCAGCGACGGCGATAATGTCACTTGTAAAACTCTCGACTCCATGTGTCAAGAACCCTATGATGGCCGTTACATCAGGTATGGTGAACCAACTTGGGTGATCAAGGAGCACATCGAGCGTTGTCCAGTGGGTATGGCAAAGGGAAGAGGGAACAGGAAACAGGGAAGACGGAACAGGAACTAGGGAGTAGGGAATATGGCATCAAAAATTATCACAATTGATTTAGGTACCCTATAGTTAGTCGAGGGAAGTGTGGGGACTGTGGGGCGGGGGAGCGGCGAGTGTGGGGAGCAGTAAGTCCTAGGTCTCAACCCGTGCTTGGTGAGGGTTGGGATACAGGGATTAGCCCCTTCAAGTTGATCATGGAGAGGAATTAGATCAAATCAGGATAATTGCCCACACTTACGATATCCAGAACATTATCTTTCTCCCCCTGCTCCCATTAACCCAAGACGAAGGGACCTCACCCAATTGAGAACTGCAAGAATGAATCAGGAGTAAAAACATAACAATTTCTTAAGAAATTGTTATGTTTTTACTCGAATACCCCATTGTATAATAGTATTATTTTTGGCAACAAAATTTGATAGTAGGATAAATAGACTATGAGTGCAACTACTACGAATGACAACCTATCAGTGTTTGGTAACGAAGTTGAAATTGACGGCGTATTGTATGTCTCTGTAGACTTCCTCAAGCATTATCCAGAATATCTAGATAACGAATTAGATCGGGAAATGGATATTGATGATCAAGAGGATGATACTGACACTCCTGAAGAGGGAGAATTTGACGAATCTTTGAGTATCCATAAGAGCGAGATTGATATCAACGGCACGACCTATATTGCTGTTCCTGTGCTGAAGAGCAATCCCAACTATGTGGAACTTAAATACAACCAGAAAGCGGATGTTTCCTTAAGCACCTTTATCCCCAATAAGATGCTAAATGAAAATGCAGCTGTTGCTGCATTTCGCTTACGTCGTCGGAGTCGTAATTAGTACCGGGGTGGATGACAAGTTATGACAAATCCTATAGAATCTTAACTTGTCACTAATGGTCCGAGGGAGAGTCCGGTTTTATTGTGAGTTTGAATGACGACGGGCGCGAATTTATTCGCCGTCTAATTCTTATTCAATTGACCACGCTGGGTTTATAGGAATCCCCGCCAATTCAATGCGGGGATTCTCAACTGCGAAGGATTTTTGTTTTAGTTAGAGAGACTATTTTGAGGATTTATCAGCCTCTCACCCTAGGGGAATTTTATTGATATCCACCTAATTATCAAAGAACGGTGCTAGGAGCGATGCAAAGAGAAGTACCTGTATTAACCAGTATTACCCAAGCCGAATTTTATCAAGATTATTTCCTCAAAAATACTCCGTGCCTGATTCGAGGTGGGGCTAAAGATTGGCCAGCTGTTAAAAAATGGCATTCTGATGATTATTTAGCTAAACTTGCTGGCAATAGAAAAATTTTTAAAACCACATCTATTCGCCATGATTTTGGTTTTAACCACCAATCTCCCATGAAATATATGAAATTTGGTGAGTTTTTAGATCACTATCAAGATAATTCTCAATATTACATTAATGACTCCGATATACCGAGTATTTTAGTTCAAGACATGGGCAACCATGAAATATTGGAGGGATTCAATCGGTTAGAGCACTATCATAAGCGAACTGGATTCTTTCTCGGTGCAGGAGAACAATATGCGCCACTCCATTATGACGATGAGGAAAATATCTATGTTTTGATTGATGGCGAAAAAGAGTTTCCTCTCTTTGATATCGCAGATTTTCGCAAAATGTATGCTTACGATCATCAAGATAGTCCAGACTTTTCGCCAGTAGATGTGAATAATGTGGATTATCAAGCCTTTCCCCTCTTTAAAGAAGTCACCAGATATAATGCTCATCTTTATCCAGGGGATATGTTATATGTTCCCGGATACTGGTGGCATAGCGTCCGTTCCCAAGGCAGGAACATGGCATTATCTTATGTAAGAACCGATCGGATTTCGCAATTAATGGCCTATATAAAGTTAGTAAAAAACGATGCTTTACCTATCTCTGAATCAGAAAAACATACTATGCTGACTATGTTAGAAAATCGAGAGGAAACGGCGATTAATACTCAGCAATATCTGCAAAATGAAGGTGGTTTAATGGAGTTGAATATTTTCTATTTATATTTAAAACTTAGTCTTTTGTATGAATATTTAAAAAATAAACAACAGGATATTAGTCCTGTTTATAATGCGTTTAAACGTGTTAAGCCTATGGTTAAAATTGAACTTCATTCAGGTAACTATAGTTATCCAGTTTTATATTTGATGCAAAATTTTTATCGAATAAACCCTGGTATTTTTGAGGTATAAATTAACCGAATAAATGCATAATTTATAATAACTTATACTTATTATGTTAAATTTAAGCATCGAACAGCTATCAAACCATCATCCAATAAACCTCAAAAATCCAATTCCTGTAGCGGAAGTCAAAACGATTGATAATGAAACTTTTGCCAATGAGTATGTTGCCAAGCACCGCCCCGTCATTATTCGCCAAGGTATTCAGCATTGGCAGGCCATGCAGTGGGAAGACGACTATTTAAAAAAAGTCGTCGGAGAACAACCAGTCAAGGTTTATATCTTTTCCTATTATCAGGAAGGAAAGGTAAATCTTAAAGATAGTCTTCAGGAAAAGATGAGCGTCGCCGACTTCATCGAACGCTATAAAAGTATTGATAAGAATTACTATATTTCAGACCAGAACCTATTTCCTGTTTTACATCAAGATTTGGGAACTCATCCTGTTTTGGAGACCTTCCCTATTTCCAGGAGAAGGACGTTATTCTGGGGCAATGGCGGTCAAAAATCCCATTTGCACTATGACGACAATGAAAATATCATGTGCCAATGTGATGGGGAAAAAGAATTCCTGCTGTTTGATATCACCGATTTCAAGTACCTGTATCCGGCAACCCCTGAACAGTTTATTTCTGCTATCGATCTCGATCGGCTGGATTCTGGGCAATTCCCTCTCCTAAACCATGCCACTCCTTACGTAGCTCGCATTAAAAAAGGCGATATTTTGTATGTTCCTTGTTACTGGTGGCATCGCGTAACGTCCTTTGGCAGGAATATTGCAGTGTCTTACATCATCAACGAGACAATGGCTCAACGGCTCAATGTTGTAGAGAAATTGGTAGACTGCGACACCCTTCCGGTGGATGAATCGGTAAAGAACGACTTACTTGCCATCATTAGATCTGAAGAAAAAGCTTCTAAACGTAACGCTCAACTGAAAAAATATCACCGGAAATACCTCAAAGAGCAGGGAACTTCTTACTATTTTCATCAAATTTTTCGCCGTTTAATAGAAGAAAGCCTTTTTGATATTCTCTACGGTCATAGTACCTACTGAGCTTGAGTAAACTTATGGAAAAGCGATCGCGATGAATATATTATCCAGCTACAACATAAAAAATAAAAGAGCGAGGGTTCCCAAAGTCGAACAAATATCCAAAGAGGAGTTCTACGGAAACTATGTGCAAAAGAATACTCCATTAGTTATTTGCGGAGGAGTAAAACACTGGGATGCCATTCACCTGTGGACAAATGAGTATTTGGAGCAGGTTGTGGGGTTTAAGACAGTAGATGTCGAAACATCCAGAGATCAATTTGAGGGGAGAATTTTCGACGATGCTGAGAAAGTTTATATGCCTTTTTCCAGATTTTTAGAGAGATTAACCCTTCCAGAAGGGGAAACCGACTATTTTGTTGGTAGTTGGCTATTCCCAGCTCTGATCCAGAATGTCCCAGATATCGATCTCTTCCATGCCTTTGATGTATTTTCCAGACGTCGCATGTTGATGACCCGAGGAGGAAATCGTATTGCCTTTCACCATGACTGGTATGAGAATCTCCTCTGCCAGGTCAGCGGATATAAGAAGTTGACGCTGGTCGATATTGCCCAAACAGCTTATATGTATCCAAAAGGCGGAGAGGAAAATGCCAACTATTCACCTATTGATATTCATCAACCAGATTACCAACAATATCCTCTTTTTGAACAGGCAACTTTGTATGAAACCGAAATCCATCCCGGAGATGTCCTCTACATTCCTTGTAGTTGGTGGCATACAGTGGAGAGTTTTAAACGCAATATTGCCCTTTCGTTTTCCTTTTACGAAGCCAATTCGGAATTACTATTAGTTCTCTCGAAAATGTTTCAAAAAAATGCATTTGCTTTATCGGCAGATGATACCGAAGCTCTGCAAACTATTTTTGATAATGAAGAGAATCCTGGCCAAAAACTAAAACGGATCCAAAAATACGCTCAAAACCATAAAATTTCTACTATTTTACTAATGTTTAACCAGAGAAACAAGCTTTGGTTTGGAGTTTGAAATAAAAACCAGGATAAATCCCATGTCTAAAGGCGAAAAAATCCTCCAAAACTACTATCCTAACGAAAGCATAGATTACCTAGATGCTAGTGTAACTAGTCGCACAATTATTGATGATTATCTTTATAAAAGAAAACCGGTTATCATTCGAGGTCTAATTGATGACTGGGAAGCAAGCAAGAAGTGGAGTTTTTCCTGGTTTCAGGAAAAGTATGGTAACATTTATACCAATGTTTTCCCTTCTGGCAACGAAGCTAAGTCATCTCAAATGAGATTGAAAAAAATGTTTGCGAAAATGCAACAGGGAGAAATATTATACTCTAGCCTATATACCAAAGAACTATTTCCCATACTCTCCCCAGATTATCCCCTTGCCGGGACAATTCTTTCCGATACTAAATTTAACTGGTTATTGGATCTTCCCAAAACTATTCATGGGGACATGAATGTAATTTTTATTGGCAATACTGGCACGGGCATTAAGAATCATCAAGATAGTATGGGGACTCATCTCTGGTCAGCTCAAATTATGGGCACAAAGCGCTGGATTGTTTCTCCTCCAGAAGAATCTGAGTTTATGTATGAGGGTAAAGCTGACTGGTTAAAACGAGAAGAATCGATTGAAAAATACCCTAATTTCAAGGAAGCCAAAGCCCTCGACTTCATTTTAGAAACTGGTGAAATTTTAATTATTCCCGTTGGGTGGTGGCATCAAACTGAAATTTTATCAGATTCTATTTCTATTACCCACGATCTTGTCAATGAGACAAATTATCACCATTATATTTCCGAACTCAATAAATCTCACCATATCGATCCTAAAGTAGAGACATTTTATCGCGCCAGTCAGTCAATTAAAGCAAATTGGGCTGCTCAACTTACCCAAAGAAAAACGACTCCTATTGAGCGTATTTATTACTCCATTTCTTTTGAAGAGTTGTTAGAAAAATACCTCATTCCTCATCAAGCAGTTATTCTCCAGAATCAAATCAATCATTGGCCAGCTCTGCACAAGTGGAATTTAGATTATTTTCGAGAGAGGTTTGGCAATGCTTTCATTCAGTATTTCCATGGTCACGACGATAAGTCTAAAAAAATACGATTAAGAAAGTATCTGGAAAGCAACTTCGACCAACCCCATTATTCCATGTGGTGTCTGGATGACTTTTATGACATCCTTGCTGAAGATTTTGATACAATTGAACCCTTGAACAACAAGGAAAAAGATTGGATTTTAGAGCTACCTAAAAAAGAATTAAATGCCTTGACCTGGATTTTTATGGGAACTAAAGGTTCTGGGATTGCCAATCATACGGATAGATTAGGACAGCATGTGTATTCTGCTCAAATTTCCGGTCGCAAAAGGTGGCTACTTCACCCACCTGAAGATACAAAGTGGATGTACGATGGTCAAGTTGACTTAACCAATCCCGATTTAGTTAAATATCCGCTTTATATGAACGCATCTGCGCCTTATGATTTTGTGCTCGAACCAGGTGAAGTATTAATTTTACCAAATGGTTGGTCTCATCAAACCTTAACTTTATCAGATTCTATTTCCTTGTCCCATGATTTTATGAATGTTTCCAATATTGATTCTTTCTTAGAAAGAATGGAGGCGAGAAAAGGGGAAAAATACATGAAATCGGAAACCATGAAACCGATTATTTGCAATTGGAAAGAGAAACGAGATGCTTTACGACAGCAGACAATAATATAATAAAAATTCGATAGATATATTAAATTAATTCAAATATATTTGATTATAAATTAGAGTTCAATCTGGCTCAAAAGTATCTGTTACAAAATATCTTTGGCTTACATTTAAACAACGGCTTTCTGCGATAATGCCTAAATTGCCTCTAACCCTAGACATCAATCAATTAGATCCTTTAATCAACTGTTATCTAGGAATAGCAGAAATTACCGATCGCATTCGGGGTAAATTTTACAACAGTATCGAGGAATTTATCAATATCTTCTTTGCTTACGATTTTAGAGTTAATGAAACATTCTTCAATCAGCGAATTTATCAACAAGAGGGTCGGGAATTCACTCTGTATCAATATTTCCGCTCCAAATCATTTGCAGACTTCCTAGAAATCATGGAGCTAACTCGGAAAAAAAAATTTCCGGATCTGCTGCCTATCCATGATTCCTATATTTGGGAGTTTCCAATTCATTTTTATCTAGTTAACTTTAGCGAAGAAGACTATATCATAGATCTGATCGACCACCCAGAGATTTTAGCCTATGACTTACGACAGTTTCTTCCCAATCATAATTACGACATTCAGAGAGATTATGACTCAATCAAAAAGAATAACGATCGAGCTTACTTGAAATGGTTAATTGAAAAGAATCTGGAAAAGGTAAATTTTGAATTTTCTATGGAAGGGGCAGAGTATGCTAAAGAACATCTGCGCAATTATTTATTACCTTATTCGGATTTTTACCAAACTTGTATTGACCGCATTGGAGCCATGGGATTTCGGTTTCGATTAACTGGAATTTCCGAAGTCCATACTCGCAATCCAGTGAAAACAAACAAAGGAAAGTGGATTGATGAAATTACCACATCCCCAAACTGTTTTAATGTTGCGATCTTAATGCAACGGGATTTATCCAGACGCAATCTTGGGGGTTATGCCAATTTGCCCCAAATCCGATATCGCCGCAAATTTTATCCTCGAAAAATTGGTTTTTTGTGCCTGATTGTTGATACTTTAGGATACGATCGAGCCAACTACCTTAATCAAAAATATGACTGTGAAGCTGGTAGTACTCTTAGCCATGAATTAGGACATTGTTTTCAACTGTATCACCTTGGTAAACATGGTAAAGATTTTAATAAGCCTTGCCTGGGGATAGCTCCAGATACCATCTGGAATCCGATTAATATCAAAAAAGCCAGTATTTGGCCTTGGGATAAAAAATTTGCTGAAAATCTGCATGCCAAAAATATGTTCATGAATCTAATGAGTATAGATACTGAACTGAATGAAAACTTATTCTTTACTAAAGCACAAGCTGCCCGTGCTAGAACTGTCGCTATGATGTACTATCGGCATTGGATGCAAAGATTGGAGTCTTGGGAACAGGCTAAGGATTATTTAGCCATTAAATCCCCAAATAATTCCTACTTACTAACAAAAGACTTCGGAGCATATCCAGAAGACAGACTAATACTCAGAAGAGTTACTGAATCGGATCAAATCTAAATTGTTCATGCCAAAGTTTATAATAAATTCCTTGACTTTTAAGGAGTTCTTGATGTTTTCCTTCTTCGACAATTTTGCCCTGATTCAAAACAAATATGCGATCGCAATTTACCACTGTGGATAATCGATGAGCAATGATTATTGTCGTTCTACCTTCGGCAACTGTTTTAAGTGATTCTTGGATAATATTTTCTGATTCACTATCAAGATGAGATGTGGCTTCATCCAGAATTAAAATTTGAGGATTTTTTAAGATTGCTCTAGCAATTGCAAGCCTCTGCTTTTGTCCTCCAGAAAGTTTTATGCCTCTTTCCCCAACTATAGTTTCATATTTTTCTGGTAAAGTTTCAATAAAATGATGAATATGTGACAGCTGGCAAGCTTCTATAATTTCTCGGTCTGTTGCGTTTAAGTTTCCGTACTTTAAATTTTCTTTGATTGTTGTATTAAATAACAATGTATCTTGAGAACAGACTCCTAAAGCTTGCCTTAATGATTTGATTTTTAGAGAGCTAATATCAATATCATTAATCTTGATCGAACCCTCTTTGGGATTGTATAATCTAAATAATAAATTAGTTATTGTAGTTTTTCCTGCACCGGAATTTCCTACAAAAGCGATGTTTTGACCTGCTTTGATATCAAAAGTGAGATTTTTCAAAATGGGTTGACCTTTTTGGTATTCAAAATTAACTTTTTCAAATTTAAAGGAATTGATTTTGTTGACTGTTAAATCTCCTTCTTTTTCTGTGTCCAGTTCTAAATATTCCAGAATCCTTTTGATAGCTGGGATGGTAGCTTGTAACTTTAGATTAACCTTAAAAACAGAAGATAAAGGCTCAACAATAAGACCCAATAAATAGTCAAAAGCAATTAAACTACCTAAGGTAAGTTGATTATTTATGAGAAGATATCCTCCTAATCCATATAAAACAATTTTTGAAGTTAGAGGTATAAGTTCTCCCAAAGATTCTACTAGTTTGGATAACGTCACAAATTTAATATTATTCCTTATATAATTTTGGGTAATTTTGGTATGTTTTATTAATCTATTTTTTTCTAAACCAAACACCTTTATCAAATAGTGTAGTTCTATATTTTCGTTAAAAAATTTTTGAAATTCAGAAATATATTTTCGATTGATAGCGCTTAATTTCTCTATCTCTTTTTCTTTAATTTTATAGGCCAAATTCAATAAAGATGATAGGGGAATTAATACTAAAGCTAAAAGCCAATTAAACTTAAATAACAATATACTTATCAAACATACAATTAATATATTTTCGATTGTACTCGGGAAAACTACTAATAAAAAATGTTCTAAATAATTAACATCATTAAGTAATCTTGATACCAGTTCACCATTCGGTATTTCACTGTAGGTTATAAAATCGATTTTTTGAATATGAGAATATAATTTTTGTCTTATTCTAAAAATTATTTGCGGGCCAAAAGAAGCAGATAAATAGTCCTCAAATATTTTTAGTAAAAACCAAAAAATCCTGGCTACCCCAAAAGCTAAAACCATTAAAAATAATAAATTAATATCTTTGTTTGGAAAAACATTATCGAAAATATTCTGAATAATAAGGGGTTCTATGAGGTCAGGAATTATTAATAATAGTACTGTTACTAAAATGAGTGCATGCTTGACATAGGGGTATTTGATAATTTGAAAAATCTGTAAAACGTATTTCATCCCTTACTCCATATCATTGTGAAAAATTAAGTAAACGCCGTTTTACTATTACGAGTATTACGAGGCATCGGGTTTCTCCATCTGAGCAAGA
>NZ_JAAHGN010001070.1:0-2531 GCF_010672485.1 Moorena sp. SIO2C4
GGAACGGGGATCTGGCCGTGGAACGGGGATCTGGCCGTGGAACGGGGATCTGGCCGTGGAACGGGGATCTGGCCGTGGAACGGGGATCTGGCCGTGGAACGGGGATCTGGCCGTGGAACGGGGATCTTGCCCGTTTCATTTCCGGGCGGGCAGGATGCCCACTCTACTCTTATTCATTCAAAGACTGACGCAACGCCCAAATGCTTACCTCTTTTATTCAAAAGCTGTTCGCACCTCAATTAGCGTGGCCATTCCCTTAGTGTGGCCTTTGGCCAATGCCAAGGGTGGCCATCGCCCATAAGCACCTTAAGTAGCGTAGCCAAAGGCCAAAGGCTGATGGCTGATAGCTGAATGCTTACCTTTTGACAGATGCTATATGTAATTTCTTGATATGTGTTCACCACTATTTGGGTTTTACCATTAGTAACGGCTAGTTGCACTGGATCATCTCAAAATTCTGTAAAGAGTGTGTAAAGATTGTGTCAACTTGAGAAGTGAGCCTTCCCTCTCTTGGTGGGCGTTTCCTAGCGCTCTCTTGGTGCCCATTCACCCTTAGCTTTGAAAAAGCGCGGGGTCGCACCGCATCTTTGATCGCAACGCGCGGATGAGCGGCGTTACCACTCCTTTAACGAAAGGGTAGCGATGAAGCCTCTGTTATTCGAGAACACTAGTCCAGTAATAATACCAAGTTGGACTCAAATTCGTAAGTCATTCTCTTGGTGGGCCTTCCCTAGCGCTTTGAAAAAGCGCAGGATACCACCGCTTTCAGTTGTTATTAGTCCTTTGTCACCACTCGATAACCAATAATCGAGTAATAGAACTGGATAAATTCACGCTCGATCGGGATTTATAGCCATCAAAGCCTCACGGGGTGACAACCCCGTGAAAACCCAACCAGATTGAGATTTTAAGGAATTGATGGTAGAAAAAGATCGGTCTTGAACTTGTGAGCCAGACCGATCAAAAAATGATATTACCTGAACTATATCTTACTCACCTATCACAATACTTCAGTGAGGCTCAATTAATCACTTTATAAATTTTATTGTTGCTACTGCAAATCCATAAACAGATTAAGATTGAAAGGTTAGCCGCTCATTTTACTTTACCAATTAAGTCCGAAATTCGCCGTCGTCATCTTCAAAGGTTTTTCAAGTTACAGTCGAACTCAGGAGCTCTGATTTTGTTACCAATTATTCAAACAATAATTTCTAATAAATCTCCCAAAAAATAGAGGTTATATCTAGTGTTGGATAGAACTCAATGGCAAGATATAGCAGTCGCCAGGGTAATTAGGACATGACAAAAGTCTCAAACTACAGTTTGGCTTGAGTTTAACTTCTGACTTCTGACTTCTGACTTCTGACTTCTGCTATAAAAACTTGTTTATGGTGGGGGTAATTCTTGGAAAACGGGCACTCCCAATTTACTGGCATTGTCTTGATGCAATAGCGAGTGGTTTGTTCGCGTTCGCCTTTGGCGTGGCCTACGGCCAAGCGTGGCCTACGGCCAAGTTACCGTAAGACAGGCTCGCCTTAGGAGTTGCGCAGAAATAAGTTTATGATAAGGGTCTAAAAATGAGACAATAGAATCGAAGTGATTGTTTCTGGGAAAAATGTCAATAATTGAGGATATTAGAACCAAATTTGAGGCTTTAATGCCATACATGGATGAAAAACTCAGACGATTGTGGTCAGGAGTTGAAGCAGTATCTTTAGGGAAAGAAGGAATAAAAACAGTGGCTTTTGCGACTGGATTATCAAGTAAAACCATTAAAAGGGGAATTCAAGAACTACAAGTTCCAATTGTTCAAGATGATAATCAAAATCAAATAATCAGCTCAACTAAGATCCACAGAAAAGTGAGAAAACCTGGAGGTGGACGCAAAAGTCTATCGCAAAATGACCACACATTAATTCAAGATTTAGAAAAATTAATTGCACCAGCGACTCGTGGAGATCCATGTGGGAGCAGGTCAAATTTGCCGAACAAATGAACTACTTGACAAAACACCAAAAATTCTGTTATTGAGCCGGTCTTAGTTGCAGAACAGATCAACTATGTACCATTAGAGCAAGCTTAAACCCGGGGGCTATAGTAATGGTAAAAATATTCGGCATTTCTGACATGCTCCCCCTATTACCTATTACCCATTACCTATTACCCATTACCTATTACCCATTACCCAGATAAGCGTACAAATGTTCTGCATAAGTGACATGCTCCCGATCCATGTTCCCCGTTACTCTGGACATCGAAAAGTACAGCAAAATTAGCCAAAGCTCTAAAAGAAATGGGACATCAAATTAGTCCAAGAACGGTGGCAAAATTGTTGAAGCAATTAGGGTATAGTTTACAGAGTAATAGAAAAACTTCGGTTCGCGCAGCGTCTCCGAAGGAGAAAGGTTCATCTGATCAAGATAGAGATGCTCAATTTCAATACATTAATGAGAAAGTCAAAGATTTTCAAGAGCGTAATCAGCCAGTAATTTCAGTAGATACAAAAAAAAAAGAATTGATTGGAAATTATC
>NZ_JAAHGN010001071.1:0-2530 GCF_010672485.1 Moorena sp. SIO2C4
ATAACAATAGTTTTAAACCTTTTCTGCATAACCTACAACCCAAAAAGGCGACCTGATCTTACGGTAACTTCAAACCCTATTCTAAGGTTTCGTCTCCGGGATGCCCCGACCCGCCGGAACAATACAAAAAGTTATATTTTTATTTGGTAGGTGGCGGTTAGCTCTTTATTTATCTTCCCTACCATTTCTAGTATATCACATTGGTAAGCTTCGTTCCGGAGCTTACCCCGCGCTTCCCATACGACACTTAGCCAATGAAGGTAAAGTGCGGGGCTTCTCGCGGTTCAGCTAAAATTCCAGCACTATAGTCATACCTAATAACCTATACCCTTGAACAAACAGGCAAAACCATCCCCTCGCGAGCCAGTAAGTGATTACCATTGAAAGACTGGAGTTGCTTTTCTAGTTTGTCGAGATAATCATCATTATAGTCAGGATGATAACGAGACATAACTATGCGCTTAACACCTGCCACCTTTGCCGTTGCTATGCCAGTTTGCCAACGCTGATCTTGCCAAATCAAAGGTGAATAATTAGACAGATCATCTCCTGTGAGGGGAAAGGGAGCATCCAAAATTAGCAAATCTGCTTGACGGGATAGGTATCGTAGATTTTCATCAATGGCACCCCAACCATTGGAGTGAGTAGTGGCGTACACAACAGCATATCCTTGCCAGTTTACCCGATAGCCCATTGCTTGATGTGAGTCATTAAGAAGCACAGCCTCTACAGTTACATCATCTAGGGTTACTGTATGACCTGACCTCAGCCCGTGAAATTTCAGATCTGACTGCATGACCTGAAGGGGCACTGGAAAATTTGGAGCAATCATTTGCTGACCTAGACACTGTTCAATGGATGCCCCATCAGGTGCTGCTGCTCCATAGATATGAAAACAGTTACCAGGAATAAACGCAGGAGTAAAAAAGGGAAACCCTTGAATGCTGTCCCAATGGCTATGAGAAAAAAAAATGTGAGCTTCTATGGGCATTTGCTTAAGCCAATGATTTCCCAGCACCCGCAAACCACTGCCACCGTCAAAGATTAAGCGTTTTCTACCAACACGCATCTCTACACAAGATGTATTGCCACCATAGCGAATTGTATCTGTCCCAGGAGCCGAAATTTGACCCCTAACGCCCCAAAATCGGACGCTCAAGTCGCCTCCAGTGCCATTGTTTAGGCTGGGTTTAGCCTTATAGTTGCCTCGTGTGGGTGCTACTAGATTTTGCATCTTGAATCTGTGAATTACGTCAGCCTAAGTTATAAATTATTCCCATTGGTAGATTCCGACTAGAGGATACTCGGGTGAAAATGAGTAACCATCAGGGTTAACCACTACTTTCTGTTAAAGTGGGCGGATTTCATACATCAAATTGAATACATCAAGAGTAAATAGATGGGGGAAAGCAACCACAACAGCCCCAGTAATTTAGTCAGATCTCTAATTTGGAACCTTTCAGCCCCCCTAAACAAGTTAAGATACAGTTATGCTTTCTCTTAACTGTATCTTAAGTGTTGGTTAATTTTAACGGATTTAGGAACAAACAGTTTGTGACCTATGTCACAAACGCATCAAATTAATTCAATCAATTAGAATGGGAACTGGTAAATCATCGGTTATCCCTTGATCGGTCAGCTTTCATTTATCGGAAGTCAGCCCATTTCCTTATAGCTTAACCTCGACAGCTAAACCAAAAGCTCAGTGTATGCCCATCTCAAGTATAACTGCTCACCCCATCCCATCCTCACCTGATTATCTCCTCACCTAAAAAGGTAATATCTTTTAGCTTCATCCGCAATTCATCTCACATCTCAATGCTACGCCATGAGTGTGAGATGAATTGCGGACAGGATCGAAGACCGTGTATACTAAATCTAGTAGGGAAGACAAATGAAGAGCTAACCACCACCTACGTGCCTAAGAAAAAACTCAAACTCATTGTATGTTCCGGCGCGGAGGGGCATCCCGTGTCATTAATAAACCTTGCCGAACGCGCCCCGCGTGGCCTACGGCCTTGTATCCTAACTATTGGGTGGAGTTGGCAAGAAGCCCACACTGAACTCAAAGAGTCAGTGTGGGAGTATGTCACCTTCTGTTGGGATCACTCCCTGACCCTACTTGATTAGGGTTGGGGTATTTTTTGTTATGCTTGCCCTTAAAACAGAGAATGGCTAATCGCTTTGCTAGCTTTCTAGCATCTAACCATTAGCCTAAGAAAAGAAACTCTAGTGGAACTCATCTCACCGATGAGTCCCTACTTGATCAGTCCCTACTGCTTATAGTTGTTGATTGACTCTTCCACCAAAGGCATTACCTGATCAAGATCTTTCCATCCTAAAATTTTAGTGACTTTTTTTTCCAGATTTTTGTATGTCCTGAAAAATTCAGCAATTTCATCCAACCGATGGGGCGCGATATCTTGGAGAGTTTTTACTTCAGCGTAGCGAGGATCCTTGTCAGGAACACACAGAATTTTTTCATCCCGATCACCTCCATCGATCATTTCCAGCATCCCGATTGGTCTAG
>NZ_JAAHGN010001072.1:0-2529 GCF_010672485.1 Moorena sp. SIO2C4
TACTCGGACAATACGCCAAAACTCCTGTTTTGGTGCTACTTTCCGGCAGCTAAGACAACGTCGATAGTTGGGTTTCATACGGGTTTTCGGTTTGGAAAATCTCAAAAGTCCTCCTTCTTTAAAGGGTACGGTAGATGGAGGCTTGTAGGGCGTTTGCGATTGGGCAAACACCCTGTTTACGTGATTGACTTACCCAAATGAAACCAAAAATCAATGCCAGAGGGCGGTAAAAAGGGTGTGGGCTAACCGGTGGTGTGAAACCGGTGCTGTGAGCAGAAGATGAAAAACTATAGTAGAGATAGTCACACCCTTGAGAGAAGGAGGAATAACACAAGAAGAAAATCACCACACCCACCGGGAGTAAGGGGTAGAATGGGATAGGGGGTAGAGTAACCCAGCAGAAGTGGAAGGATTGAATAAGTCATTGGTTTGGAAGAAAACTGTCAAAGAATTCTTGACCACAGCCGAGACCCTGCACCCCACTACCATTCTAAACCGACAAGCTTAGGGGTATCATTTTATACCATTCCCATTCTCAACCTTGGCCAAACTTTCCTCACCTCAGGGTTAACCCCTAAAATTACTTATTCTTCTTGAGTACTCAAATCAAGCACTGGCTCAGCATCAAGCACATTTTCTGGTGTTTCTACTCCTTCTTGGTAATCTTCCTGTAACTCACTGCTATCGACATCATCTTCTTCTAGGGTCTCCTGTTTAGAAATGTCTGTAGTGTCTTTTTTGTATTCCGCAGCATCTTTAATGTCAATCTTCCAACCCGTAAGGCGGGCAGCAAGGCGAACATTTTGTCCTTCTTTGCCTATAGCTAAACTCAGCTGGTCTTCTGCTACTAAAACATGAGCTTGACGTTCTTCTGGATTGACTAGTAGCACCTGATCAACTTGGGCTGGGCTAAGAGCGTTAGCAATATAGGTAGATGGGTCAGGAGACCAACGAATTACGTCGATTTTCTCACCTCGTAATTCATTCACCACAACTTGAATGCGGGAACCTCTAGCACCAATGCAAGCTCCCACCGGATCAACATCTCGCTCCAGGGTATCTACAGCAATTTTAGTCCTTGGTCCGACATGACGAGAAGGAGGATTAGCTTCCCGTGCTACTGCAACAATCCTTACCACCTCATCGTCTATTTCTGGGACTTCGTTGCTAAACAGATCGACCACTAATCCAGCCGCCGCTCTGGATACCACCAGCTGAGGACCACGGTGAGGGCCTTCCCGGACTTTTTTGAGATAAACCTTAAAGGTGGAGTTAATCCGATAGTTATCATTGGGTAGCTGTTCCCGTTTGGGCAGTTCGGCTTCTACCTCTGGCCGACCAAAACCACTGCTGAGCGCCATAATCACAGACTGCTGCTCAAACCGTAGCGATCGAGATTGCAGAACGGTTCCTTCTAGGTCTTGAAACTCTTCCTTAATCAGCTTACGCTGCTGGTCTCGGAGTTTTTGAGAGAGCACCTGTTTGGTTTGAATCGCTGCCATGCGACCAAACTCTCCTTGGTCTGGAGTCACATCCAAAACCACTGAGTCTCCCAATTGTGCTTCAGAGGCAACTTCCTGGACTTCTTTGAGAGAAATTTGATGGTCACTATTTTGTACCTGTTCGACAATGGTTTTGGTAGACAAAACGCGGAAGCCTTCTTCTTCAATATCAAGATCGACTTCAAAGTTGTCAAAATATTCTTCGTCAAAATGAAATCGTTGGTCTAGCCGTTGAGAACGGCGATAGCGCTCATACCCTTTTAGCAGTGCTTCTCTTAATGCCTGTTGAACTGCAGACCTAGGTAAATTGTGGCTTTGACTAATTTCTTCTATCATTGCCTTAAGTCCAGGCAAACTAACTATTGACATCAGCAAATCTCCGTCTTAAATCTATCCATGGCAATTGTCTTGGGATTTAAAGTAAATCAAGTTCAACTTCAATCCTGAGCCTTGAAGCTTGTACGGGAGAAGCACTTGTAGATCATAGTCAAGCCATTGTCTTTACAAGTACTGCACGCCTACCAACCTTCAAGCAAAATTTAACCCCCATCATCGAGTTTTACTCTGGACACGAGCTGACGGGGAATGGCAAACGCACGACCCTTGAGATTGAGATAAACTCCGCTCTCATCCCGGCGAATTAACTGCCCACGCCACTCTTGCTGCCCCTGATAGGGTTCAAATGTCTGAACAATCACACCAAACCCTTTGAAAGAAATGAATTCTCGGTCTGTGGTTAAGTCCTGTGTGATCCCAGGACTGGAAATTTCCAAAACGTAGGTGTCTAAAATGATTTCCTTAGCATCTAACTGAGCTTCTAAAGCACGACTCATGCGTTCACAGTCATCCAAGCTAGTGTCACGGATGGGGTTGCGGATATAGACACGCAGCACGGGTGGGCGTCTGTTGGTCTGGAAGAGAGCCTCTACAATCTCTAATCCTAAATCTTGAGCCAATGGCGTTGCCAAATCGATTAGTTGTGGAATCAGGGGATGAGTCATGGCACCAATCCAATAAAAAAAGTGGA
>NZ_JAAHGN010001073.1:0-2529 GCF_010672485.1 Moorena sp. SIO2C4
GGCGAATAACCTTCCCTCTTCCCAACCCTTCCAAATTTCCCCTAACAATCCCTATAATTCCCCTTACACAGATCAACCGCCAAACCAGGCTCTAGCTTCACCGAACTTAAATAATTTAAATAATAATTTAAATAATATGCTCAATGTTGAACAGCAGCGGCGGGACACTGAGCAGCTCAAAGCTATGGTTGAGCAACAACGAGCTGAAACTGAACAGCTCAAAGCCCAACTTCACAATCAGCAGTTACTGCTAGACAATCTAACTGCTCAGGTTGATGCCAGTGTGATCAGGGCTCCTGAGCAACTAATCCCTAATCGTAAAACTACTAATGAAACCGCAAATACCCTCATGTCAGGAATACTTTGGGGACTTGGCGGTATGGCGGTAACCATTGGTGGTGGTGCCGTTGTGATTGGCGGGTTAGCCTTGATATCACGACCACAGCGTCCTCCTCGTACAACTTACGTGGTCCAACACCCCTACTCTAGTGCTCCTCCTTCCCTACCAGCGAGACGGCGCTCTGAGTTTATGTCTCATCAATATGATGATAGACTTTATGACCGGATGGACTACGAATAGATTGTCCAAGTCTACTCATCGTAGTATAGGTCATCCTCAGAGTCTAGGAATTTCAAGGATTTCCCCAAAAGCTGCCACACTAGAGGTGCGATCGCTCCCCCAAGAAGACCAATACCAACGCTAACAGCCAAGACAACACCGATTGGCAGATCAATTGACTCGAAGACTAAAAACTTCACGGATACTTCCGTGATATTTTGGATCGAGAAAATAGCGATCGCGCCAATCCAAATAGCAACTATCAGAGAAGTCAGAAGTAAGCCAAGTTTTATGATCTGGGAATAGTTCATTATGGTAACTAGTTAATGGTGACTAGTTCGACTCTATTTATTATTTTTTCTAGCACAGTAGCCCTTTGAATACCTGATTCTGTCAACAGTAGGTGTAGGGTGGGCAAATAATTTTAGTTTCACCAAAAGTACAGTTCTCATCTCCCTTTGCCCACCCTACTGACTGACTATGTCACAATGGCTGGTAAGGATAGCCGGAGGTGAGAGCGATGCCCCAACTACTCGACCAAACCACCGATCAACGCATCGTACATGATGGCACCTGGGAACAGTTTAAGTTGATCCAGAAGGGCTTTGATGGTTCTCCTGGTGTTCGGCTGTTTTACTTTGATGGGATAATCGAGATTCTGATGCCAGGACGAGAACATGAAATTTTTGCCAGTATCATCGGTTACTTAATCACAACCTTTCTGACGGAAAAGGGCATTTTGTTTCAGCCAACTCGCTCAATGACTCAGGAAAAAGAAGGCGTCGCCTCTGCCCAAGCTGACGATTCTTACTGCATCGGTAGTGTTAAGCCAATTCCAGATTTGTCCATTGAAGTGGTTTTTAGTAGTGGTGGCATCAGCAAGTTAGAACGTTATCAAGCTTTAGGTGTTCCAGAGGTTTGGTTTTGGGAAGATGGATTACTAAAGCTTTATCATCTTCAAGATGGCAGTTATGTCCCCATCGAGCGTAGCTTGCTACCCGGACTGAGTGAATTGGATCTTGATTGGTTCAGACACTGTGTTTTGATGGCGGAAACCGATGCGGGAGAAGCGATTAGAGCGTTTCGTAGGCAGATTTAGGGTAAGCTGTCAGCTGTCAGCTTTCAGCTAAAGCGCTACGCGCACGCTACGCGAACAGCGATGAGTTGGGTAGGGTGGGCTGCGTCATGATAGTTTCACCAAAAGTACAGTAATCATTGACATGCAGCCCACCCTACAAAAGCGATTGGCCGTAGGCCACGCTACGCGATCGCACTAATAACCTTCAACCTCATAACCTTGGCCAAAAGGCCACGCTACGCGAACAACCAACTAACCTTCAACCTGATAACCCAAAAAAAATAGTTCCCTCTAGACTGGCCCCACCACATGGCTATCATAAAAGGTAATTATGTTTCCTGAAGGTTCAGATACATCAAACACACTGTGTATTCGCCCTTCGCGAATTTCGCTCGGTGCATAGCCAGCCTCTTGCAGGGCGACTTGTTGAGCCTTCAAATCATCAACCATCAGATCAAAACTCGCTTGTCCTGGTGCCGCTTCAGGTTTATTTCTAAGCACCAGATGGGTTCCCCCTCTCAATTCAAGTACTGCTAACTCTTGAAATTCAGCAACCTTAAGCATTCCCACAAACTCGAAGAAGTCGAGAGATTTTTTGAACTCTGAAACGTTTAACAAGATAGGGGAGGCAAGAGGGGGCGAAATTCCCCCACCTCGTCCAGGTGTTGAAGTTACCGTAAGGATAGTGGAGCCTTAATCAAAAAGTTTTAACCCTTTTATACATAACCGACCAACCATAAAGGCTCCACTATCCTAAGGTTTCGTTTCTGGGATGGATAGCCCCTTCAAATGCCAGAGACCTGTTTCCTTACCCAACTCTCTATATATTCTCCAACGCTTACCCCGGAGTCTTCAGCCGACAATTGCAACCATTTCCAAGTAGTATCTGTTA
>NZ_JAAHGN010001074.1:0-2524 GCF_010672485.1 Moorena sp. SIO2C4
TGCTCTTCCTGTCAGCAGTCAGCAGTCAGCGGTCAGCGGTCAGTGGTCAGCGGTCAGCGGTCAGTGGTCAGTGGTCAGCGGTCAGCGGTCAGCGGTCAGTGGTCAGTGGTCAGTGGTCAGTGGTCAGCTAACGTAACTCAGATTAAACTAATGCTTACCTGTTGTCTTGATGCAGTCGCTCATGGGGGAAACCACGGCAGTCGCTCATGGGGGGAACCCCCAAGACCGCGCTGCCTCCCCAAGACCGCGCTGCATCGCTTATTCAAAAGCTTATAGCTGATTGCTGATTGCTGATTGCTTATAGCTGATTGCTGATTGCTGATTGCTTATAGCTGATTGCTGATTGCTGATTGCTGATTGCTGATTGCTGATTGCTGATTGCTTACGGTCCCAACAGCACCCCTACACCAGTAGCATAATTATGTCCTCAGGTGATTTCCGGGTACCTGATTATAGTCAAAATCTCTGATTATGGGATATAATTAGATGAAACTATTCCGATATTTTTTCTCGTGTCCAGGTAGATTCAGCATTACATGGTGATGGGTTTTACCCAACACTTGATTCTCCTGGATTTCGAGACTTTCTAATTTTTTTAATTCTGAGCAGATGGACTGCGACCCAAAGAAATGCCCCCCATCTCCCATATAAAAAGTAAAGGAGTAAGGTTTCAAGGGTAATGTTTTTTGATAACTAATTATCCGGACATGATATCAAACAGCTTTTAGGAGATGCACCCTGACCACAAGGCAAAAGGTATAGCAGAAGTCAGAAGTCATAAGTCAGAAGTCAGAAGTCAAACTCTTGCGCTTCTTGATGCAGTCGCTCATGGGGGAAACCCCCAAGACCGTAATGGTGCTTTTTCCGTTGGCGAATTAAATTCGCCACGGGTCGCACCTCTGCATCGCTTACAAAGGGTGTGAGACTAATGTCGATGTCCTAACTGCCCTGGCGACTGCTATAACAGGCAAAAGGCAACATTAGGAAAGATATCTGAAGTTCCTTATTCCTTATTCCCTACTTCCTCCTCCCAGCCCTATCCTTAAAATTACTAGTTAAAATTACCAAAGCGATCGCTTACCAATGATTATGGGATTCTCAGCAAAGAGACCCTACGGGATTGACCGAAGGTCACGCTACGCGATGAAGCGTTCGCGTAGCGTGGCCAAAGGCCTCAGCTTCCGCTAAGAGCGATCGCTTTTTTTATTCCCCCTAAAACTCCCCAAAAAAAAATTTTTAAAACCCTTGACAATTACAAATATAATCATTACAATAATCATATTAACACGATGAATTCAAGTTTTGATCTATGTCAAAAGACTTTAAGCCAAACTTCAAGAAACAACCTGTTGAGCACACTCTGAAAGGCTCTCGTCAAGCAGTAATCTATAGTATCCAAATGCTTTATAAATTGGGCTATGCAGAGATTGCGGAATGGACTCCTCTTGAGCCGACTGAGGTTCCAGGGGAAGTAATTACTAAAATGATGAAGTATTGGCTGTTGCCATAACACTTTAAATTTATGGGGGGTTTTCCCCCCCTGGCAAAGGCTCCGGTTTGATTACATCAAATCACGTCCGGATTGGTTTGGAAACTCATTGACATAGATCATTTAAATAGCCGTAGATAGTATTTCTACGGCTATTTTTTTTTCTGTTTATACTTATATAAAAAGGGAATCGGGAATCGGGAGTCGGGAATCGGAACCCACCCCTAACCCCTCCCAGGAGGGGAACGGGAATCGGGAATCGGGAATTGGGAATCGGGAATCGGGAATCGGGAAAAAATACTGGTAAGCTGTTGCGCATTTAAATTGGATATAGTGTTTCTCGCATTTATGAGGTACGCTTCTCAACAAAGTCCCCCTTATTAAGGGGGATTTAGGGGGATCAATTTGTCCCTTATAGGATATATAGTTGCTATATTATTCAGTTAGATGCTTTGGGGCGAGTTTTAGTTGTCGTCTATACCTGGCGAGGTGATCAAATCCGTTTGATTTCAACTCGCAAAGCCACTCGTACTGAACGTAAACAATATCTGGAGGGATGAAGATGGAAGCTGAGTATGATTTTAGTAAAGGTAAGCGTGGCGCGATTGACCCGATGCCATCTGGTAAAACTCGGATCACAATTCCTTTAGATAACGATGTTTTGGAGTGGTTTCGTGACCAGGTAAATCTGTCTGGTGGAGGGAATTATCAAACCTTGATTAATCAGGTGTTGCGTCAGCACATTCAGCATCAGCTGATAGAATTAGAAGGAGTTCAGGAAACTATTCCTAGAACAGAAATTGTTCAAATTCAAGAAGCATGGGAAAATTATCGCTCCGGTAACGATAAAGGAATTTCATCTAAAGATTTAAAGCGTAAGTTATTAGGATAAAAGTGATTAATCGTCGGTGGGCAGTGCCTACCTAGGCGCTTTGCCAGCTGATCTGATCTGTCTGATCCACTGCCCACCCTACATGCTATAGGCGGTGGCGCGGGTGACGGTGGAACGGTTTATTGAGCGGGTTTCTCGGCAAT
>NZ_JAAHGN010001075.1:0-2524 GCF_010672485.1 Moorena sp. SIO2C4
GTTTGAGGTCAACCTTGAAAACTGTTGCTGTCTTTTTTGAGGAAGCAGGCACCTTTCCTACCCATTTAATAAAAAAAAGTACATACGACACATTGCCCAACTTGGTGAAGCAATAGAAGCCTGTGGTGCCAATTTTCGTGTTGTTCGTCACCAATCTTCTTATCTAGGGTCAGGACAATTTTCCCAGAGTTGGGAATTACGAGATGGAGAAGTGATAGAAACCGGTCCTATCAAAGCTGATGTCATTTTCGATAAAGGATTGTTTAGCTCTGATGGAACTATCCCAGTTCTTAACTGTCAGGAAATTAACGAAATTTGCACCAACAAATATAAAACCTTTCAGCTGTTCAGTGACTATTCTCCCCAAACCTATCTTGTTAACAGCCAAGAAGAGTTTTTTGATGCACTAGATGATATACCAGGACAGTATTTGGAGGCTTGTTCTAGTCAAGGTACTCACTATATCTTCCACGATGATGAAGATAGTTCCTATAATCTCGGAGCTATGTCCTTGCAGTGTGGGCGGAAAGTAGATGCCCTTAAGCTGTGGCTAGCCTGGAAATACTACGGCAAAAGTGGTTATGAAGCACGGGTTGACCGCTTGTTTGAACTCGCTAGCTACGCGGCGGATTATATTCGCAGTTGTGAGAAATTACAATTGATAGTTCAACCAACATTTTTGAATATCTGTTTTCGCTATAATCCCAGAGATAACAGTCTGTCTAATCATGGTTTAGATCAGCTTAATCTGGAAATACGTGATCAATTAATGCGCTCCGGTCAAGCATTAGTCAATTACTCTCACTATCAAGAACAGATTCTAATTCGCTTCATTCTCAGCAACCCAAATATTAACGAAGCTGATCTAGATAGCTTTTTTGCTAACTTTATCAAAATTGGCGATAGTTTATCCTAGCAGTAGTCGTTTTAGGCGATTGAAATGTAAGCATTCAGCCGTCAGCTGTCAGCCGTTGGCCTTGGCCTTTGGGCCACCCTACGCGAATGGCCACGCTACTTGAGGTGCCTAATGCTTAAAATAAACATCAAAAAATAAACATCAAACGGGAGAATTGAATAGTTCGAGATTTTACAACATTGAAAGTCTGGGGATTTGCCCATCTAAGCATATGTCCTAGGCGCAAGCTACTCGAACAGCAGTCAGCCATTGGACTTTGGCCTTTGGCCAAGCCTGCCCATAAGCTGATAGCTGATACGCGACACGCTGAATGCTTACATAAAAACAAAAAAAAGCTGACGAATCTATAAACGAACGCCAGCATCTAAATTGTAAAGGTGTAAAAATCAGGTAGAGAATGGGAAAGATAAAATGTCTTATCTCATTCTGCTGTCTTGTCTAAACAAACATAGTCGTAAGCATTCAGCCGTCAGCTATCAGTTATCAGCTATCAGCTAACAACCTACGCCCACGCTACTTGAAGTGCTCAAGGTCTGAGGCCATGCTAAGCGAATAGTTTATGCCCATAGCTTAGGCTACTCATGGTGCTTGTGAATAAAATAAGCTGACGGCTGACGGCTGATAGCTGAATGCTTACCATTAGTCTAAACCAACATTAGTCTAAACAAGCCTTTCACCAGACTTGCGACGAATACCAACTACAGAAGGACGGGGTGGTCCAGAGGGATTGCCATCACCACCATCAGCCTTAGGTAAGCTACTAGGCCAGTTACTACCAAGAGGTACAGTCCGGCTCTGAGTAAACAGACTTCCATCCAAGTTCAGGATTTCAATATCTCGTTGCAGAGGCGGCTGACCTGCACCAATGGGTACACTTTCCCCAGGATGCTGTACTGCAACAATTAGAGTATCACCAATAAAGGTTGGACCAGTTATCTCGCAACGCACTGGACCATAAGCAAAGGGGATGACTTCCCCAGCATTAGGCCCACTAGTGGGAACATAGAACACCCAGTTGTTACCATAAACCCCAACCAAAGAACTAGTAGCACCAGTGTCGGTGTGGTCAATGGTGCGTTCTGTTGGCTCAGCACCAGTTCTAAAACCGTTGTGCTGACTAGTAGACATATCGGTGACACCCCAGATATTACCTTTAGTATCGAAGGCTAAGTTATCTACATTAGCAAAACCAGCACCATCGTCTGCTCCAGCTTCTCCAGATTCCACGAATCGAGTCCAGCGGAAGCTAGTACCTGTACCATCAGCGCTGTTTTCAATAATCTTGTAAATCCCACCAGAAGGCTGCTTAGCATCAACATCAGCGTTGAGTTTAGCAGTTTGGAAGATCCGGGAATCTGGATAGCCATCTCCACCAGCAATATGGTCGGTATAGGCAATGAATACCGCTTTAGTCCGGGGATGGACTTCTAGATCCTCAGGGCGGGATGAGGGAGTACCACCAACTAGATTAGCTGCCAGGAAAGAATCAACGACAATAGCACCTTGGCTAGTGTAGAAATCTGCCAGGGTTTTCTTCTTATAACCAGGGAGGGCAGTTGCTTCATTAGTGAGATCTACCACCAACGAGCCACCATCCTCAGTAGCACA
>NZ_JAAHGN010001076.1:0-2507 GCF_010672485.1 Moorena sp. SIO2C4
TCATCGGTTGTGATGTTGATGTTGCCATAAGCTGTTACCCATTTAAACTCCCTTGTCTTGATGCAATAGCGAGTGGGGGAAACCCCCTGTTCCCTTGCTGCATCGCTTTATGAAATCAGGAAAAAAACCCTGAAACTCTTTTCCCTTCTGCCTTCTGCCTTCTGCCTTCTGCCTTGCTGTTTTGCAATTTAAATGCACAACAGCTTAGACCCCCCTTACAAATCATCGGGATTGATGCCAAGGGTACGCAATTTTTCTGCCAATCGTTCTGCCCGTTGGCGTTCCTGTTCTGCCCGTTGGGATTCCTGTTCTGCCCGTTGGGATTCCTGTTCTGCCCGTTGGGATTCCTGTTCTGCCCGTTGGGATTCCTGTTGAGCGTGTTCTTTTAAAGTCTCAATCCAATTACCAGCTTCATCATACCAACGCAGCCACAACCCTTCTGTTTCTTGATATTTCCCAAGCCAGACTCCTAACCCTAATTCCAGTTCTCGAATCCAAAATTTGGGTTCAGAAAGCTCTACTTCCTGATACTGGGCGGGCATTAATTGAAACACCCGCAACTGGTTTTGATAACGGTCAAAGACCACATAGTAAGGAATCCGCATATATTGTTCATATGCTTGCCATTTGGTGGGTGGCTTGTTGGCAGACCTTAGGGTTTGTCCTAAATCTTCAGCTTCCGTACCTGGTGATAGGAGTTCCACTACCAAAAATGGCGCTCTTCCTTCCTGCCAAACCACATAACTCCAGCGAAGGTCTTTTTGTTGTTGAGCGGGAGTCACACCCAGTACCAGAAACCAATCTGGTCGTTTGTGCCACAACAAATGATGACTATCGTAATATAAATTGAGGTCTGTACCAATAAACATTTCCTCCCTGGGATAGTTGGGAGGTTGGCAGGTTTCCCGCAATAGCTGGGGTTGGAAGTCATGAAATTCGTCAGGCAAACCAGGCTCCTCCGGGTCTTCACTAGGTAGGTCATACATAGTGGGCATGGTTTCCCACACTGGACGGGGATGAACAGTTGGATCTAATTCCTCTTCGTCTGGGTCTTCACTAGGTAGGTCATACATAGTGGGCATGGTTTCCCTGGGAGGACGGGGTGGGTCAGTTTGGTACATGATCCTCTGTTGAGCCTGATAGTTTGAGCTTAGCATCTTGGGTTTTAGGGAATCGGGAGGTGGGAATCGGGAGGTGGGAATCGGGAGGTGGGAATCGGCAAGAGGCAACATTCAACATTCAACCTGCCAACCTACCCTACAAGGGACGGCAAGGGCGAACAACCAACTAACCTAGCCTACAAGGGACGCCAAGGGCGAACAACCTTGGCCTTTCGGCCACGCTACGCGAACAACTTGACAACTTTCAACCTACCCTTCACCGAACGCCAAAGGCGAACAACTTTTCCAACCCCTACTCCCGGCCACCTCTAAGATTCTTCTTCGTCGATGTCGATCGCATTTTCCTACCACAGCCATCTGCGATCGCATTTTCCTACCACAGCCATCTGTGATCGCATTTTCCCACCACAGCCATCTGCGATCGCATTTTCCCACCACAGCCATCTGCGATCGCATTTTCCTACCACAGCCATCTGCGATCGCATTTTCCCACCACAGCCATCTGCGATCGCATTTTCCCACCACAGCCATCTGCGATCGCATTTTCCCACCACAGCCATCTGCGATCGCATTTTCCCACCACAACCGATTCCCGATTCCCGATTCCCACCTCCCGATTCCCGATTCCCAATTCTCAATTCTCAATTCTCAATTCTCAATTCTCAATTTCCTGTAGTATCCACTGTCTAGAGAGGTATTTTTCGCTTAGGATTGAAAATTGTTATGATCACGGGTTATTCAACAGAAAAACAAAGGAAGCTTTTGCCGAAATACCACCTGCAATTCCTGAAGCATACAATAGCGGTTATAAATTGAAGATCAGACAGCTTAATTGAGTATAACGGAAAAACAAACCAATAATTGTTCCATCTTTTTTCGGTTGCTCAATCGGTCTGGACTAGATCTATCGCAGTTCTCAATTGGTTGAGGTAGATTTTGGAGTTTAGGCAAAAGGCAAGAGGGAACAGGGAAAAAATCCTGTGTACTTCATAGGTATGAGGTAAGCATTCAGCCGTCAGCCGTCAGCCGTCAGCTTATTTTATTCACAAGTTGTTCGGTGTAGCGTGCGCTATGGGCATAAACTGTTTCGGTAGCGTGGCCAAAGGCCTTTAGCTGAATACTTACGATCTGAAAAACCCTATAACCACAGGATCGCTATCAAAAACGCGTTCGCGTAGCGTGACCAAAGGTCAATCGCGTGCATCTCATTAAAGTTTGACTCGGTGATGGGTTACTACCGACCGTTGATTAGCTGACGGCTGAGGGCTGATAGCTGAATGCTTACCTCCCTACTCCCTACTCCCTGCTCCCTACTCCCTAATTCCTACCCAATTGAAAACCTTGAATAGTCGCTTGTTAACCAAAACCTATTCACAACTTCAGCAA
>NZ_JAAHGN010001077.1:0-2506 GCF_010672485.1 Moorena sp. SIO2C4
TCCAGAAACTAGACCTAACTCAAGATGTAACAGATTACTCCAATTTAACGCCAGCAGAACGTTATGCTTATGATGGGATTCTCTCCTATTTAACCTTTTTAGATTCCGTTCAAACCTGCAATATTCCTCACATCAAAAGTAGCATTACTGCCCCAGAAGTTAGTCTGTGTATGGCGGAACAAATTTCTCAGGAAGGGATGCACAATCAAAGTTATCAATATATCATTGAAACCGTTATCCCTACTGAACATAGAAGTAAAGTCTATGAATTCTGGCGCACTGATAAAGTGCTCAGGGATAGATGCGAATTTGTCGCCAGTTTCTATCAAAAGTATGTTGATAATCCCACCCCAGAAAACTATTTTGTTTCCTTACTGGCTGACTTTTTATTAGAAGGAATGTACTTCTATAATGGCTTCATTTACTTCTACAATCTCGCCTCTAGGATGCTGATGCCAGGCTCAGCGGACATTTTTAAAATGATTAATCGAGATGAACTGAGTCATGTCCGCCTTTATCAAAAGTTAATCCCCATGGCCATGGACGTATTTCCCTATTCCAGTGAGCAAATTTATGAAATGTTTGCCACAGCAGTGGAGCATGAATGTCGCTGGACTAATCATATTGTTGGTAACGATATTTTAGGGATTACCGAACGGAGTACTGAGCACTACACCAAGTATCTCGCCAATATCAGGTTACGTTCTATTGGATTAGACCCCCTTTACAAGGGCGAAAACTATCAAAAGAGTCCCTACAGCCACTTAGAGCGTTTTTCTGATACTAAAAAAGATGCTCATACTAAAGCCAACTTTTTTGAAGCTAGCGTAACTAGTTATGTGATGTCTTCTGGGGTCAGTGGTTGGGATGAAATTTAGGGAGTAGGGAATCGGGAGTAGGGAGTCGGGAGCGGTGCGACCCGTGGCGAATTTAATTCGCCAACGGAAAGCGCACCGAGGGAGTCGGTAGTGAGGTAAACAAGATTTTTTCCCTGTTGCGGTGATCCGCTGTTCCCTATTCCCAGATCCGCTATTCCCTGTTGCCTTCCCCCAAATAGTAAACTAGAAACCAAACCATCCAAATCCACCAATAAATTCTCAGTGACTAGAAGCCGCGAACCATTGCCCAGCCTGCTGCTGTATCACGCCCTGAAGTGGTCAGTGGTTAGCCCCTTAATCCATACCTATTTCCGGGGTCGCATTTATGGTGCTAAACACGTACCCACGTCGGGACCACTGGTGGTGGTGAGTAACCATGCTAGTGACTTTGACCCACCGATTTTAGCCAATTGTGTGGGACGTCCAGTAGCCTTTATGGCCAAAGAAGAATTGTTTCGTGTGCCAGTCCTGAAACAGTTTATTGAATTGTATGGTACTTACCCGGTTAAACGAGGGACACCAGACCGGAATGCCCTGCGTTCTGCTCTCGATTGCCTCGACAATGGCTGGGCCGTTGGTGTGTATTTGGATGGCACCAGGACACGGGATGCTCGCATTCATAACCCCAAGCTTGGTGCGGCCTGGATTGCAGCCCAAGCCCAAGCACCACTGCTACCGGTTACCTTGTGGGGAAGTCAAGCAATTGTTAAAAAAGGTTCCTTGATGCCACGGTCTGTACCCTTAACCGTGCGCATTGGTAAGCTGATTGATCCTCCTAGCTCCAGTAAGCGAGACGAATTGCAAGCTGTGACCCAACAGTGTGCTGCAGCGATTAATGCCCTCCATGATTTGGGACGTTGATTATGTGGGAATAGGGAGTCGGGAGTAGGGAATCGGGAATCGGGAATAGATGTAGGGTGGGCAGTGGCTCAGACAGATTCCGAACCTTGCCATCAAGTTGGTAGCCACTGCCCACCAATTTGATGTAGTTGCGTAGGGTGCGTGATAGGACGGGCTCCCTCTCATTTTCCGCCTCGTAGTCAGCCTTGGAACAGCCCGGCCCGTAACGCACCACCGGGTCAAACAGTAGAATTTGATGTAGGGTGGGCAGTGGCTTAGACAGATTCCGAACCTTGCCATCGGGTTGGTAGCCACTGCCCACCAACTGCCGACCAACTACCTCGCCTCGCCAATCACAGTAAAAGCCGCCCAAGCTTTCGGGTCTGGATTACCATCTTCATCATTGAGCATCGATAACATCGCCTCTCGCATGGCTTTGGCTTTATCCATTTTGTGAGTATAAATATTAGTATAAAACTCCCTCATCAACTTGGCCGTATCATCATCAGGCACTTGCCATAAGGACACCACTAAACTGGGTACACCTGCGGCAATCAAAGAACGGGATAAACCAACTACCCCTTCCCCTTTAATCTCACCCCTACCAGTATCACAAGCACTCAGAACCACTAACTTTGCTTTCAATAAGGATTTTTCCGGTAGTCCGTAACCAATCAGAATTTCATCACTGGTCAGAAAGCCATCATGGTCTGGTTGGTCAGGAGCTAATGCGATCGCACCGGGATAATCAATACCATTGACATCATCCAGTAAACCATGGGTAGCGA
>NZ_JAAHGN010001078.1:0-2505 GCF_010672485.1 Moorena sp. SIO2C4
CATCAGACCCAGACCCTGAGTGAAAACTTAATGGTGGTCGAGGCGATGCAGGAATTTAAAACAGCCTACAACCAACTGCAACAATCTAGGACACCAACTGATACACCAACTGATTTAGAGGACACCCAAGGCGACCCTCTTAATGCGGTAACTTCGTTCCCGCATCTAATTATTAAATTCCCCACGGGTCGCACCTTTTTCAAGGTGTATCAATGTCAAACACCTTAATGGGTAGTGCTATAAATTTTCAATCTTGTAGCGATTACCGATTACCGATTACCGATTACCCAAGACCTGATCAGATTATTCACCTGTTCTGGTATCTCATCATGGGGACAGTGTCCTGCTTGTAGATAATATTCCGTTAACTGAGGATAATATTCCCTAAACTTTGCTCCCCGTTCTCTGCTCTTGATCCAAGGATCCCCTTCTCCCCATAGCATCAATAACGGACAAGTCATCTGTTCCAACAACACATCGACTTTTTCCCCTTGGGGTGACTTGAACACAGAAGCAAATACCTGAGCAGCACCAGGATCACAAGAGGGGCGATAAATCTCGTCTACTAACTGTTCCGTTACTGCATCCTGGTCAAGATAAACCTTCTGGAGGGTTTTGCGAATGATTGACGGTCGCCGCAGGTACTGGAATAACAGGAAACTTGCCCAAGGTTGTAGAAAAATTGATTTGGTTACGTTATTGAGAACTTTTTTAACAGGATTGACCTTAGTAACAGGTTGAGTATCACTAAACGGTCCAGCACTATTGAGCAATACTAAACCTGCGGCGGAGCTAGGACGCTGTGCAGCCACACACAAAGCTGAATAACCCCCCAAGGAGTTTCCAGCTAAGACTACTGGTTGACCAATCACCTCTGTAATAAAATCATCCAATTGGTCTCGCCACAAATTGCCACTGTACTCCCCATCTGGTTTACCAGAACGTCCAAACCCCAACAAGTCAATCGCCCAAACTTCAAAATGCTGACTCAATTGAGCAATGTTTTTGCGCCAGTGGTCTGTAGATGCCCCAAATCCGTGAATTAATAGTAACGGTGGGTATCCTGATTGCTTCTGTCCAGCCTGTACATAATATATAGATTCCCCCCGCCACTGCCAGTAAGTTCCAGGGATGGGAGTATTAGAAGGGGTAGCAATTACCTGGGTAGTCACGGTAAACTATTAAGTAATGTTAACTTTTTGATCATAGCGCTCCCTGCCAGATGTCTGATGTTAGACTAATGGCAGTATATAATGGAGAGTTTGTGTAAACATCTAAAATAGAGAGGGACAAGCTTTGTCAGTCGAAACCATTGAGAAGCGTTCAACAGTTCGTAAACACGCGCCTCGCTATCGCGTATTGCTCCATAATGATGACTTCAACTCTATGGAGTATGTGGTGAAAACCTTGATGGAAACTGTGGCGAGTCTGACTCAACCTCAAGCAGTCAACATTATGATGGAAGCCCATCAATCCGGGCTGGCATTGGTGATTACCTGTGCTCAAGAGCATGCTGAGTTTTATTGCGAAACCCTGAAGAACCGGGGTCTGACTAGTACAATTGAACCTGACGAATAAGGGGCAATAGGAGAGATTCTTCCCTTTCCAAATCTTGAAATTATAAAACGTTTTACACCCAGGCTGGCTAGATTATCCCTATACCCAGCACCATTCAGGTTGGGGATGTTTATACTAGCTTTGCTGTTGCTTTGGTTACCCATAGCAGCACCAATATACTTAATTGGTAGCGACCCAAACTCAGTGACAATCCTGACTATGGGGCTAATGTTCGGGGTATTTCTGTACTTAGTCCGAGTTTGGGGAAGGAAGGTTTATCGCCAGCCAGGACTGTTAAAAAAATATGGTTTGCGGCTAACAGCGCAAAACGCTCTTGAGTTAATCAGAGGACTAGGCCTAGGTCTGTTAATGACTCTTAGTCTGTTTGGATTACAAGGGTGGCTGGGTTGGCTAGCATTCCAAACTCCTCCACTCCCATGGTCACGGCTGATTGTAGAGGGATTAATCAGTGCTTTGGCCATAGGCTTCGCTGAAGAATTGGTGTTTCGGGGTTGGTTGCTTGATGAGTTGCAACGGGATTATAGTTTTAAGACATCACAGTGGATTGGTGCGATCGCATTTGCGCTGCTGCATTTCCTTAAACCAATTCCAGAAATGATTCGCGGCTTACCGAGATTTCCCAGTTTATTGCTGCTAGGGTTAATCCTGATTTGGGCAAAGCGATCAACTCAAGGACGGCTAGGTTTATCGATTGGTCTCCATGCTGGCTTAGTTTGGGGTTATTATATTATTGATGTTGGGCAATTAGTAGTCTATTCAGGCAAGGTTGCTCCCTGGATTACTGGCATTAATCGCGATCCTACTGCTGGGATAATGGGATTGCTATTTCTAGCTTTAGTTGCTTGGTGGATGAAGCGCAATCATCATAGTAATTAGTAATAATTAGTGATTAGTAATAATTAGTGATTAGTGATTGGTATTTAGAGA
>NZ_JAAHGN010001079.1:0-2504 GCF_010672485.1 Moorena sp. SIO2C4
TCACCCAATCCTCATATCGGTTACCAAGGTTCCTGCGTCAACCGGATCATCGACTTCCACAGCCATAGTCAGGGTGTAGTTCAATGCTGGTCTGGGCTTTCCTCCCATTGCTTGCCAGAATTCCCCCAAACTCTGTAGGTTGCTCTGACTGAGACTAACTGTCCTGATCGGAGGTTCCATCCCCCTGAGGTTTCCCTGTAATACAGCCGCTGGAATCATACGATGACGCAGTAGCACTTTCATTACCTCCCCCAGCCATTGGTGCTCTTCTTGCTCTGGTCTTTGACCATTACCTGTACCTGTAAGAGCAGACCAAGCGGTGATTAGGTAAGAGCAGTCCACTCGCACTGGATTACGCCTTTTGGTCGCCCTGCCATTACTGCGTTCTGTTGACCAGGTGGTGTTGCGTAACTCCAGATTCTCACGCACATCGTAAAGAAAGAGATTAATCGCTGGCTTGACACTAAAATCCTTGTCAGGTGTGGCAAAGCTAATCGTAACTGACGAGATTAGGTCAGGAGGGAGTTCGCCCTTGAGCAATTCCTCCAACGTTTTATCCAGGTCGTGAATCATCTCATTCCCTCACTCAAGCGCGCAGGTCGCCAAATCATCAGCCAACTAGCTGAGGTCAATTGGCAATTTAGCGTTACCAAGTATCAACCTTAGAATGCTTTCTGCCCCTTAAGTCTTCTCCGTAACAAAAATAAATACAAGTTATCAGTACTTAGTGAATCGGTTGCACAGTTATTTAAGTTATTACGAATCATCACATCAGCCCAGCATACTGACCAAATTCCCCCTCTATTAACACTTTTCCCATCTTCTGATACTCTCGCCGGACTGCACGAAGCAGGTGATTCATCTTGACAATTCCACCATCATCTGCTGCTATAAAAGCAGCAGCTAGAGCAATATTACGAATATTGCCCCCAGCAATCTCGCAGTGACGGGCGATAAAATCTAAATCCAGTTCCTCAGAGCGAGGTACACGACTAGGCCAGATTTGCTCCCAGATCCGGCGGCGGTCTTTGAGATTAGGAAAAGGAAACTCAATAATAAAACGTAACCGCCGGACAAAGGCATCGTCCATATTAGTGCGGAGGTTGGTAGTCAAAATCGCCACTCCTTCGTACTCCTCCATCTTTTGCAGGAGATAGCCAACCTCAATATTGGCGTAGCGGTCATGGGCACTGCTAATTTCAGAGCGCTTGCCAAAGAGGGAATCTGCCTCATCAAACAGGAGAATGGCGTTAGCATTGGCAGCAGCTGTAAAGATGCGATTGAGGTTTTTTTCTGTCTCCCCGATATACTTACTGACCACTTGGGACAGGTCAATTTTATAGAGGTCAAGCTCTAATTCGTGGGCAATAATTTCCGCTGCCATGGTTTTACCAGTCCCTGGTGGGCCAGAAAACATGACATTCAGTCCTCTGCCCAGGGAAAGCTTGCTCTGGAAGTCCCACTCTTCCCACACCAGCTGTCGATATTTGGCTTGATTACAAATTTCCTGCAACTGAGCCTTTTGATTAACTGGCAGGACAATATCATCCCAGCTGTACTTAGGCTGAATTTGACGTGCCAAGGAACCTAGTTCATGACCAGATTGGGCACGAGCTGCTGCAAATAGTTCGGACAAGGTTGGTTTTTGATGGGGAGTGTGGGAAGTGGGAGGAGTGGGGGAGGTGTTTTGGGCAATGCGCCAACGGGCTCGATTACAGGCATCAATCACGGCATCGGTAATTTGCTCGGAATTGAGGCGGAAGCGATCGCATAAAGCATCTAGCTCTGGTCCATCTAGGGAAATACCAGCTGCCGTTAGTTGATTCTGCCAGCAACAGCGACGAACAGTAAACTCAGGGATGGGAAAAGGAACAGTAACTATTCCGATTGCGATAGTTTTCTCTGGCCTCCAGGGTTTTTCAGCAGCGAGGATAGTAATTCCTTGATGGTCTGCTATGATTCTTAGCAGAGATAGATATTGACTGGAATTCTCGGAACCTTGTATAGTTTGTTGTAGAGTTTCTAGTCCTTCTAGGTAAAGCAAAGCCTTCTGAAACCAGGCTTGACGATAAGCTAGTTTCAGGGTTAGCTCCAAGTCAGCTTTGGCTTCTATAATCCCAGTTAAATTTACGGTTAGCAATGGTGCTTCCACAGCCCTGGCAATAGCTTGGGCGGCACGGTGTTTACCACTACTATCTGCACCCTCAAAATACAGTGCCAGGGGTTTGCTTGCTTGCCAATCTTCCACAACCAGTGTTAATAAAGCCTGCTTTACTTCTTGAGCTAACGGTAGTTCTTCCAGGGAAATAGTCGGCTCAAGTAACGTACAGAAGCGTTTTAGTCGCTGATCTAATCCTTTTTCTCCCAACAGCAGAGCCAGGACTAGCCCATCCAGTTTAAGATTGTGAGCGAGCAGAGTTGGTTGGAGCTGATTAGGGTCCGAGACCAGGTGTAGTAGACTATGACGTAGGAGAGTCACTTTACCCCGGAAGCTCCTCTCCTAA
>NZ_JAAHGN010000108.1:0-11509 GCF_010672485.1 Moorena sp. SIO2C4
TAACCAAAGCACCAGACGGTTTGGCAACCGCATTGTCATTAATGAATATTCCATGCGCAGTCCCACCACTACTCCTAGCCCACCGCCATCGATGCTGCGGGTGTTCCTACTGGGGGATTCTGTTGCCAATGGGGCTTGGTGGACAGACCAAGACCAAACCATATCAGCACGGCTCCAATCTCAATTAGAACTATGGCTGACCAAAGACGTCTTACCAAGTCTAACCAAGGAGAAACCATTTGAAACAGTCGAAGTCCTTAATGCTTCTGCTAATTCTTGGGGACCACGAAATGAGTTAGCCTATCTACGACGCTTTGGCACCTTCAACGCCCATGTAGTGGTATTACTGATTAATACCGATGACTTGTTTGCTACAGCACCGACTTCTGTACAAGTGGGACGCGATCGCAATTATCCCAGCCAAAAACCCCTCTTAGCCATAGCCGAGATCTGGAGTCGCTATCTCCTGAGAGCACCAGCTATTCCTGAAATGGAAGCAGTCAGAGCAGAACCAGGAGACCGGGTTGGCTTTAATCTCAAGGCCATTGGGGAAATTAAGACCCTAACTGATGCTGCTGGAGCCAAGTTAGTGCTAGGGATGACCCCCCTACTCCGGGAAATTGGTACCAAAGGACCTCGTGACTATGAGTTAAAAGCCCGTAAACGCTTGAGTGACTTTACTGGCGAGCACAACATTACTTATCTAGATTTTTTACCAGTGTTCAATAACACCGAAACACCAGAAATACTTTACCGTGACCACATTCACCTTAGCCCCCAAGGAAATCAGAAAGTCAGTGAAGTTATATCAGCTCAGTTGACATCTCCCCCGGTTGAAACACGGGGGATTCTATGAGGATGTGAAGTCGCAGCGGTTTTCCCGTGCGACGCTTCGCGAACACAGCTCATTCGATATGATTTTTTAAGAGAGTTAAAAATGTCATACCTATGCGGGAGTGTCAAAGCTCCCCTACCCATCTTGGTTAGATCGAGACCTAACTGTTTGGCTACTTTCCTAGTAATGTTTCCCGCGCCATTACAGTCTGCATTAACTAGGTATCCTTCCTTGGTCTTATAAAGCCCGCGCCTTACTCTTTTTCCCGAAGGTTGCCATCCACTGGGTTTTTCACCGTGCTTAGGTAATGGGTCTTCGTCCAAGTACGACGCTTTACTTGTGTAAGATTCCTCAGTTACTGTCAATTTAATGCCATACTCAGGGCATATTTGTTCCAGCCTTTTGATTAATCTTTTTGTAGGAATTACTACAAAATTTTGATTACCTCTTCGACCTATATTAATTGAGTCTTTTTGTCGTTCATTCCATCCGATTACAATATTCCCAATGCGGTCGTTGAGGCAGCGATTAATAATGAAACGGGCGGCTTTATTGACTGCATCCCGCATTTGGTTATTTCGATTCCGCTGAACTCTATCTAAGTTCGTATCCCAATAAAACTCAGGCTTCCCGGTTTTGTATTTTGCGACCAGGCGAGCATAACCCTGATTCATTGACTTCAGCTTTCGACCATCAAGGATTAGACTCTTTCCATGAGTCGATACACCGGTCAACCAATTATCGCCACCATGATCGAAACTCCATGCCTGAGAATAATCAAGATTTGGGTTATCCTCTATCGGCTGTTTTTCATCATCTATCACCCAGTGGATCCATAGTTGCCCTAAATATGGTCGAATAGTCACCTCTTTGACCCAATCTGGGTCAAAAAAATACGGAGCTTCTAAGGCTATTTCAGTAAGTAATTCTGATTTACTCTCTTTGCTTATAGAAGGATAAAATAAACCTTCTTTGTAAGTAAGAGCTTGCCTGGGAAAAGTAACAGCTGCTAGTCCCCCTTTCTTTCGGTATCTAAGAAGCCTTGGTCTGTCTACCTGGCCTTTATAGTAAAGTCCAACTAATTGGTTGTAACTTGTAATTGATTCAGCCACAGACTTGAGAGTTTGCTGTGCTGATTGGGCGGCCATGGCTTTGTAGTGGGGGTTTTCTTTCAGCTCTTTACAAAGCTCTGCGTATTTAACCCCGCACTTATAAGTTCTCCACCCATACCGCAGTACATCTTCCTTCCAGTAAGTGGTGTAAGCCTCTACTTGTTGCTCTAGCCAACTGTAATGCTTTTGTTTAGAGTAATAAATCGCACAATTCCATAGACTGTTAGCATTCTCACATTGAAACAGCCAAAAAGCTTTTTCTTCATCATTAAATACTGCTTTTACAGGAATTGTTTTGTACATCTTGATCATCACCTCCTTTCAAATATTGTGACATATCTATAGTTTCATTAAATAGTTCCATTAAATAGTTTCATGGGTTCGAGATACGACTGGATTAATCCAGTCGCTCTGTTTCACACCCGGTCTAAAAACGCAGGGCTCTCACATTTCGGGGTGTCTTGGTAGCTTCATCAGTGATCACACTGGTCAGGTAAATGATCAAAGCCACAGGGGAAAAGGTTGATCGCAAATCCGAATTCAAGACCCCCTGTTGAAGTCAGTCCAGGCAGACTTTGTACTTATTTGTTCCTTACCCTATTGGGCTCCCCCTAATGTCGGTCAGTTACAAGTGCAACTGACCCCTACATCATCAACAACAAATCAACAACAAGTCACTAACACGGAACTGTCATGACGGAAGTATGGAGTTTATGATTCCCATTGTCTACGTTGTGCCAAACTTGACCATCAAGAGCCATCTGCTCAATCAAACTGGCCAAGCGCAGTGCTTTCAGAGCTTGTTCACCTCCGACAGAAGGTTGATTACCACCCCGTACACAATTGACAAAGTGTTCTAACTCAGCATGGAGTGGTTCAATATTACTGGTATAAACCTTCTCAATCAAACCATCCTGTCGGTAAAGCACTTGACCATAGTCGGTCATATAATTGGCAGTGGTTTGCCGATGAATTAGAATCTCATTATTTAGGAAATCAGCTTCCGTCAGAGAATTTTTGCAATGGGCAGCGATGCGACGGATTTTTCGGTGTGTCACTTTACTGGCCGTGACAGTACCAACAATACCATTGGCAAACCCCAAGGTAGCAGTGACGTAATCTAAATACCCGGAATCAGAAGCACGGCTGCCACTAGCGGTTAACCTTGTCACAGGTGAGGCTACCAATTCTAGTAATAGATCTATATCATGAATCATGAGATCCAAAACCACCGAGACATCATTGGCTCGGTCAGAGTAGGGACTCATGCGATGAGCTTCCACAGCCAGCAATTGTTCTGTCTTGAGAACTTTGCTCAGTTCAAGGAAAGCTGGGTTAAAACGTTCAATATGTCCAACTTGGAGAATACATTGGGACTCTGCTGCTGCATTTACTAACGATTCTGCCTCAGCAATACTAGCGGCAATCGGTTTTTCAATTAAGATATGCACTCCAGCTTGTAGACAAGTCATCCCGACGTCATGATGTAGACGGGTCGGTACTGCAATGCAAACCGCCTCTACATAGGGAAGAAGATCGTGATAATCTTCAAAAAAGCGAACACGGTACTTACTGGCAATATTTAAACCACGCTCGACGTTAATGTCTGCCACACCCACAATTTCAACGTCTTTGAGAAGACTCAAAACTCGGGCATGATGTTGTCCCATATTGCCAACGCCAATCACACCGATTTTGATTGGCTGCGGTAAGTTGCGCTGGACTTGATGATCTAGATGTCTTTGATAAGTACTATTCTGCACTCTTTTTTGCTCCTCCACCACTGGTAATAAGTCGATTTACTTAATCTAAGTCGCCTTAAACCATCCAGATAGTACCACAGCAACTATAAATGTGAAGAATTTCAAAGCTTTGTCCATCCCACTCAAGCTAAAAGAACCTTTAAAACATGTGTTCTATATTTATTGTGGTTTGACGAAATATGGAACACTAACCCTATGTGTCAGTTTGTGGGTTGTCTGTTGACAGAGCAATGAAATTATTAATTGGTAGTTGTAGTAACAGTGCAAAACGTTTGATTAGGCATTATCCTGATGAGACTTGTGATATCTGGTTGGATCATGTCTAAGAAAGTAATTGTGTTGTTATCTGGAGGTTTAGACTCTGCTACAGTTTTGTATCAATCAGTAGGAGACGGTTATGAGTGTTATGCCCTTTCCTTTGATTATCAGCAGCGACATCGACGAGAACTCAAATCAGCCTACGCAATTGCTACTGCAGCAGGTGTTAAGGAACATCAGGTAGTCAGGTTTGACTTACGGCAGTGGGGAGGTTCAGCGTTAACCGATGATAACCTTGACCTACCCAAGGAGCGTAGTCTAGAGCAGATGTCTCAAGAAATCCCCATTACCTACGTTCCAGCCCGTAACACGATTTTTCTGAGCTTTGGCTTATCCTATGCAGAAGCAATTGGTGCTGAGGGAGTCTATGTGGGTGTCAATGCCTTGGATTATTCTGGGTATCCAGATTGCCGTCCGGATTATATCAAAGCAATGCAGACAGCTTTTGATTTGGGCACAAAACAAGGTAGGGAGGGCAATGGAATTAAAATTTTCACTCCTCTGATTGACCTGAAAAAAACCGAAATTATCAAATTAGGCAATCAGCTGGGTGTTCCTTGGGAAAAAACCTGGTCATGCTACACAGGTAACGATCTAGCTTGTGGTGTTTGTGATGCTTGTCGGTTGCGATTGGCTGCCTTTGCTGAGTTGGGATTGGACGATCCACTTCCTTATCACAAAGGCTGAGTAAGCTGAGTAATCAGTGTGTTGCTAGAACAAGAGGGATTTTCATTCCTGTTGGATACTAGAAGAATTGATTTAGCCGATAGTTACGCCTGGCGTAGATACGGTAAACCCCTGTATCTGCCAGCAATAATTCTTGATCAATCACTAACTGGTAGCCTTTCCTTTGGAGTAAGTTTGTGATCTGCTTTAGTTTTATCCCTGCTGTAATCTGATCAACCTCCATGACAATTTGCTTAATTTTTTCCCAATCCTTCTCCTTGATGCCAGCCAAGATATCTAGCTGAGGTTGATCAGCATTAATTTTGAGTAAATCAATTTTTTCAATGTTCTGTTTATGAATAATACTAGATATAGTCTTTGAGTGCTTGGAAAGTCCAAAATTGAAGACTTTGGCATTGGAGCCATACAGTGATGCATTGATCTGCAACAGTTCAAAAACATCTGGTAAGGCTTCAAAGGAGAATAGTCTGGCATTTTTACAGATTTGCTGAGCAAACAGGGTGAACATACCGATGTTTGCCCCTATATCAAAAATACAATCCCCATCATGGATAGTTATGCCATGTTTAATGTAGGTCTGTTTTTCAAAAATTTTTTGATATAATTAATCAGTTTATTGTTCATTAAAATGAACAATAACTAAATTATTGAATAATTGGTAATCGTTATGATTAAATCTAATAGCCTCGGCTTTAAGAATATCAAAATTGGTAGCTAAACCTAGGTTAGAGGGATTTGGTGATAATGGCTGATTGGCAGGAGATCTGATCCAGTCTTCAAAACTTGAGGAGATGACAGTACTCCCATTTTTAGGAGTAGATATTAGACTAGACTTATCAAATATTTGTTCAACATGTTGATTAGATTTTGATAAGTTTATTTTGGATGGAATATTTATATCTTCCATCCATAAGTTTAGAGATTTATTTAAAGGTTCTGCTGTCAGGGTAGCCGTTAGTTTAATAGTTATTTCAGATAGTTGATTTGCGTTTAATACCATAGGGATTTTCGTTAACTATATTGATTAAACTGCACAGTAAGATCACTAATTATGACTAGTTATCTCGACAGAGATATTACTGACTTACTTATATAGTAGTAAAGCACCCTGATTGAAATTTAGTTAATTATAGCAATTTTAAGCAATCTTAATTTAAATTTCATAAAAATTATAAAAATCAAGAAGACTCTGGCGATATTATTTACCCTGGATTTTATGTTAATCCTCTTCCGAATCTAATCATTTCGACATGAATTTATATGGCAGTTTACTTAATAGTAAATAAACCTGTATCTATACAATATTGACTCATACATGTTAGTAATTGGTTGCCATTTTGGCAAAATTTTCGGTTATGAGGAAGGAGAGGCCGTGAGCCACGCTACGCGATTGACCTTAGGTCAAGCTAAGCGAACGGAGATTCTGGAGGAGCCAGAAAATCCCGATGACCAGCAATATGTGGATCAGTAAGGGTGAATAAAACGATAACGAATCATCATACTATGAAGATATTTACAGTAACTGGTTTAACTTTGAGTAGTTTTACAAAAATATGCGATCGCGTCCAATCAAAGCATGTCTTGTGAATCCAATGGTGTCCTTTAGCTCAACCTCCTCTGACCGAAATTAAAGTCAATCATTATGATTCCAAATACTGGGAGTGATTTTCGGGATACTCTGGGGGGTCAAACCGAGGTATATTTTATAACCTATAGGTTGCACTAAATTTAAGAGGTTGACGCTTGACGCTTGACGCTTGAGTGTCAGGGATAAACGGTCAAAAAAAATTAAACTAGTGACCTCAAACAATCCAAAACCGAACTAGATAAGGAACTAGATATAGTTAAGCATCTTCAATATCTCAATATCTCAATTGATTTAAAACTCCCGTTTAGGATACTTGTTTTATTTACCAATAAAGTATACAATAGTCAATGGAAATTAAGTCAATTTAAATTATAACTGTTGAAACTCTTCTTAATAACCAGGGTCACTGGTCTTTTCTTGCCACTAAACGTAACTAGTTGGTAACGAGTCAGCAGTCAGCTCTCGGCTGTGGAGCTTCTCAAGATAGGTGTCCACAATAGCTCATCTCTTCCTGCTCAGATAGGTACTACGGAATTATTCTGATCAGCAAATTCAGCACCATGTCACCCACAGAAGCGGTTGTCGGGCAAAAGCGATGCAGCGCAGCCATTGGGGAGCAAGTGCGGTCTTGGGGAGGCAGCGCGGTCTTGGGGAGGCAGCGCGGTCTTGGGGGTTTCCCCCATGAGCGACTGCCGTGGTCCCCCCGGAGACGAAACCTTAGACAGGCTCGCCTTTATGGTTGGTAGGTTATGCAAAAAAGGGTTAAAACTTATTGATTAAGGCTCAACTGTCTTACGGTAACTTCAAACCATGAGCGACTGCCGTGGTTCCCTCTCTCGCGGTTTGCATCAACACAATGTCACCACAATCTAAGCAAAAATGTCACAAATAGTAATCATCAAGGGTACCGTCAAACATAAAACTTGCCACCATACTAGATATATCAGTAAGCCCACCTACAACAGTCTTTTTCCCCGAGCTAGACTGTTTTACCCATCAAGGTGTAAGCTTAGCGGGAACTGGCAAGGGGTTCAGTCATTCATGTATAAAAGGTACAATAATCCCGCCGATGGCGGAGTATAACGACGAGTAAAGTAGAAAAAGACACAATAAATGCAGATTTTCTTTCTGATCTGGTTGGGACAGCTAGTATCCCTTCTGGGGTCTAATCTTACCGAATTTGCTCTGGGCGTTTGGGCTTACCAGACTACTGGTTCAATCACCCAATTTGCCCTAATTTCTTTATTTATTCACCTACCCAATATTATTATCTCACCCATAGCTGGTACATTCGTAGACCGGTGGAATAGACGCTGGGCGATGATTCTCAGCGACTCCGTGGCAGGGGCTAGCACACTGGTGGTTATGGCTCTGGTGTTCTCGGGCAGGTTAGACATCTGGCACATTTACCTAGTCGTAGCAATCAGTTCAACGTTTAAGGCTTTCCAGTTGCCAGCCTATACAGCAGCTACGACTCAGCTGATGCCTCAAGAACATCTTAGCCGTGCTAATGGCATGATGCAAGCCTCTAGGGCAACTGCCAAGATTCTTGGACCGACCTTGGCGGGTGTGCTGCTGGAGACCATTCACTTGCAGGGAATTCTATTAATAGACTTCATCACATTCATCTTTGCCCTAGCGACATTGCTAAGCGTTCAGATTCCCCATCTCCAGTCTAGCCATCACACTCATCAAAAGCAAGCCCACTTCTCCCAACTGCGCCAAGATCTAGTATCAGGCTGGCGTTACATTGCCAAACGGCAAGGACTGCAAGGGTTGCTGATGTTCTTTGCCGTGGTCTACTTCACTATGGGTATTCTTCAGGTGTTGTTATGGCCACTGGTGTTAAGCTTTGCCTCCAGTGCTGAACTTGGGGTCATTTTATCTATTGGCGGTTGTGGGATGCTTATTGGTAGCTTGGTCATGACTACCTGGGGAGGACCCAAGCCCAGGATATACGGTATTTTTAGCTTTGTAATCCTGCAAGGCTTGTTCTTACTTTTAGGTGGGTGCCGCGCTTCTGTGAACTTAGCTGCTCTTGGAGCGTTTGGTGTTTTATTTGCTCAACCCATTATCGTTAGCTGTAATCAAACTATCTGGCAGAACAAAGTCCCAGCTAATCTGCAAGGACGGGTCTTCGCCTTACAACTGGCCATCGAAAACTCCTTATTGATCCTTGCCCACATGCTAACCGGACCGTTAGTCGATCATGTTTTAGAACCGATGATGGCTACCGATGGACTGTTAGCAGGTAGTATTGGGCATATCATTGGAGTTGGTCCAGGGCGTGGGATGGGCTTGCTGTTGCTGTTGATGGGAATTCTGAACATCCTGGCAAGCTTTATCGCTTATCGATATCCACCCATACGGCGAGTGGAAAAGGAACTGCCGGATGCGATTCACCCTAACCTAGGTTTAACTACTTCGACTAGTGTTTGATACCAAATTCGCTCCAAAAACCCCCGTTATGATTCCAGCATTCTTTCTCCTGTTCTCCTGAAGCTCCTGAAGCTCCTGAAGCTCCTCATGCTTTTTGCTGAAAAAGGGGGTAATTAACCCGGATTTGGTATGAAACGTTTCCTAACTCCTGGGATGGGCGAAGTATTTACATACAGATACTGATCATGGTTCAGGGGAAGATGGGGAAGATAGAGAAGATAGAATTGTTGTGCTCTTCCTCAATTCCCTCTCCTGATCACATTTGCCTTACCTGTTCTGACATGATTTATGCAACAATTGGGACGCATCGTCAATGCTTTGCCCCTAAAAATTAAACACGCTCTGAGTGGGATAATTCTATTCACCTATGAAAATTGCTATTATCACCTCTGGATTCTTGCCTGTCATTGATGGCGTAACAGTTAGTGGATTATCTAGGCTACAACGACTGAGTCAGTGGGGACACCAGGTGTTGTTATTTTGTCCTGAGTACAGTGCTTTAGAACATGTCTATCCCAATTGGCGAGATTATACTGGTCAAATCCTGCCTGGAGTGAGAATCATCAATTTACCGAGTACCTCATTCATGGACTTGGACTTTGAGCGTCAGGTGCGCAGGAGTTCCTATTCAATCCTCCTCCAGGAATTAAAAAAATTCCAGCCCGATATTATTCATGTTGATGAACCAGAAAGACTGTTTTTTGGATTTTTTCGAGTGCCTGGGGTGGCTTTTGCCAAAAAAGCTGGTATTCCCTGTGTGAGTTTTTTTAGGACTAATTTTATTGACTATGCCGAAGATTACTTTTCTCTACCGTCTCTGGTCGTCGCTGGAATTAAATTTATTTTTAAAACCATATTGATTTCAGTGTATAATTCTTATGATGTCACCCTAGTTTCTAGTCGGATTACCCATAAAAAAATTATCAATCTGGGCATTAAAAACACCCTACATGCCAATTTAGTTGGCTTTGATGCTAGTAAATTCTATCCTGGTTTACGGGAAGAACAGTTTTTCGAAAAGAACTATGATATTCCAGAGGTTGAGGGGAAAGTTAAGTTAATTTTTCTAGGTCGGTTAACTCCAGATAAGGGGTGGGAATTTACCCTAAATGCCTTTTCACGAGTTGTACAAGAGGTCAACAGTGACAAAATCGCACTGATCATTGCTGGTGATGGTTCGATGCGGGATGAGATTGCTACCCGCTTAAGCAAGTTAACACCTAATAGTTACTTACTGGGTAGAGTGCCACCGGAAAATGTTCCAGCTCTTTTGGTCAACAGTGATATTCATATCACAGCATCAGAAAAGGAGACTAGAGGGCTAACTATATTAGAAGCCTTCGCAGCTGGAATTCCTGTGCTCGCTCCTGAAGCAGGTGGGGTAGTGGAGAATATCCAAGACGGATGGAATGGTTTTTTGTTCACTCCCCAGAATCAGGAAGATTTCTGCGACAAGCTCAAAGTATTAATTGAGAACCCAGCGTTGCGACAGGAAATGGGTCGCAACGGTAGGGAGTGTGTTTCCCAGTATGGTTGGGATGAAAGGGTTCAGAATTTAGTTGGTATTTGGGAAAAGCAGATTGCCAAGAAAACCCACTGATATCAAGTCCAGTTAATTACTCAAGAGAATAGCCTATCGCTTTTTGGTAATGGGTAATGGGTAATGGGTAATGGATAATTGGTAATTGCCTATTACCAGCTAACGGATAGGATGAGTACTCCCATGGACTTGATCGGATTCAGTGGGGTTCTGTGTGTTTAAGGTTTAATAGTAGTCGGTTTCTGGCTGCGGCATTGGTACCATCTCAAAGTTGGATGGATCACGAAGATAACGAATGGCATCTTCTTCTAAGCGGTAGGTTATATAGGATTCAAGGGTATTTGTGTGTTTGAGGGCAGAAAGATAGCCATCGATATATAGCCGCAATTCATCGAAGCTATAACCTCGATTCCACAAATCGACTAGGGAGTCAGTAAGTTTTTGATAGCAGCGTATAGCTTGAGGATCTTGCAGCATAGTCTTAAGAAATTTTGAGTATCAACAGTAGCGGTATTGGCTCACTCAGTAGAAACTCGGATACGCCAACTTAACTTCAGTTTAGCAAAAGTAGCAAGTCCTCAATACTTTTCTCAATTATTTGTTATGTTACCTAGACTAAATTGCATCTTATATGCTATAATCGAAAATGGTCAGTTAAAATTAATGGTAAATTGAAATTTTACTATTGTCCTTATTGTCCCTCTGACCTGGTCCATTTGCTGCCACTAGGAAGTCGTATTGGAAGAACGCAAGCCAATATCGGGATCATAAGTAGCAGTTGTTACAGAATGTTGACCTGACCTTTGCTATGATTAAATCCCAACGGCTAAGGCTAAGAGGACTTTAATGTGCCGTGGGCTCAGTTAGAATTCAGATTATTGAAGGAAACCCTCATTTGCGATCGCTTCTAGGGTCGCACCTGAAGAAATCCGGTTATGGGGTGTACCAATCACAAAATCTTGAGCAAGCCAAGGAAGACTTTCACCATCGCCAACCCACTCTGGTTATCCTAGACTCTGATTTACCAGACAGCGATGGGGTTGAATTTTGCTGCTGGCTTCAGCAGCAGCGAAAATCTCTAATTTTAATGTTGTCTGCTCGTAATAGTGAAAGAGATATCGTCACTGGTCTTAAAGCTGGGGCAGACGATTACCTCACCAAGCCCTTTGGTATACAGGAATTTATGGCACGGGTGGAAGCCCTAATTCGTCGCCTCCGCATTATGGA
>NZ_JAAHGN010001080.1:0-2499 GCF_010672485.1 Moorena sp. SIO2C4
AAGCCCCCTAAATCCCCCGAGCGAGCAATCCCTCGCTCGGGGGACTTTTAGCAGCAAATTGATTCTTGTTCCCCCCAAGCGAGCAATCCCTCGCTTGGGGGGCTAGGGCGTGTTTTCAAAGTTTTCCGCAAGATGATGATCCCCCCCAGCCCCCCTTAAAAAAGGGGGGAGCCATACTCAAAGTCCCCCTTTTTTAAGGGGGATAATGGGGGATCTCCGAGGCAAGAAAACACGCCCTAGGGGGGCAAAATTCAGTATAAAAAAACTTTTCAGATATCCTCTCAATTTACGCTGAAACTCAGGAGTAAGTTGCACCTCAACTAAGGGAGCATCAGTCAAGGTCAATTCCCTCCCAGATTTGAGAAATGGGTAAGGTTTGTCCAGTCACAGCTTGCTGCCAAGACTTGCTAAAACTTTCTGCTGAAAACTCAGTATTATCACCTTCTGGTATAGATTGAGTTTCTAGGGCATGGTTCTTTTGAATAATTGTGGATAGTATTTTGAGTAGTTCAAGCTGCTCTGCTAATGAAAGCGACTGAGCAATGTTGACCGCTTCTTGAACCTGTGATTTCATTAATCTCCTCTATTTATAATTTAATTGTCTACACCAAAATAAAATAATATTCTTTACCAATTCCCGATTCCCGATTCCCGATTCCCGATTCCCCATTCTAAATTCTAAATTCTAAATTCTAAATTCTAAATTCCCTAAATTGGTAACTCCTTCCCTGCAACCGTCAAGCCTTCAGTTACCTCCAATTTGCCATTGATTTTAATAGTTTTTGATGGATTAAGAGGGGACAATTCGATATCACCTTGCTCAGAAATATTAAGGCGTAACATTTCCTTTCCTTTCATCTTGATCACAAGCCCCGCCTTTGCCTCTGAGACATCCAACACCAGCTCATCCTTAATCGTGATTCCCTTCTCAGCAACAATGCCTTTCTCAGCAACAAAGGTTCCTGTGGCAGTTACCTTGTTATTCGTTTCTAGGGAAATACCATCCTCTTGATGTAAACAAATTAGAGCATGACCAGAGCTATTTTCTCCATTAGGACATTGATCATCTGTGCCCTCACACCAACCATTTTCATCAGGTTCCTCAATGGGGCCAGGCATATCATAAGGACAGATGAAAATTTTGAGGTAAACAGGATGGTCCCCTTTTACCTCTTGAATTGAGCCATCCTTAAATTTATAATCGCTGTTTGCCCCTTTGATTCTAACCATTACCCCACCTTGGTATTTCTCGCCTTGGCCTGAATTGAATTAATCTTCTCTGTTGGCACCATCACCGGACAGGGAGCGCCGAGATTACCCACATGGGTGTGGGTAGCCAGAATAATATCGTCATTATCACCAACAGCATTAGCCGGTAACCGTCCACCAACTTGCACAGAAGCCGTGCTTGCATCCCCAATCTTGATCGAACCTACACTTTTGACGGTGACATTAGAGCTAGCTGCATCAATGGTGATGCCGCCACTTTCAACTTTAATCTTGCAGGTGCCGTTATCAATAGTGATATTACCACCAGATAAAGCTACGGTACATTTTTCATTTTTCAGGGTGGCATCTCCTCCTTCGAGGGTGACATGGCACTTTTCGTTGGTCAGATCAATTTTCTGATCATCGACACTAATCACCTGCTTCTCATTTTTACTAGTAACAGTAACTACCCCCTCCTGATCAATTTTCAAACTCCCCCCGTCTTTCAAGTTATTTTGTAGGTAGAATTCCTTTTCTTTGTTGACAGGGGGTTGGTCTTGGTCATTGTAGAGCCGACCAATAATCACAGGAGCATTGAGATTACCCCCAATAAAGGTAACCAACACCAAATCCCCAACATTGGGAATATTAACCAGTCCTAAATGGGGGGTTGCTACTGGCACTTTGCGCAATTCAAAGTCTTTGCCGTCTGGCTGTTTTTTGTTCTTTAACTTAACTGAACATTGGTAGTTGTCCTTGTCACTCTCAGAGCTATGGGGAAACACCGCTGTCACAATGCCCAACTCAGTAGTGTAAACTTTACGTGCTTCCTGCTGAGCAACCTTCTGCATTACTCCAACAATCGAGTCTGTCACACTTCCTCCCAATCAATTACAGTACAAAAACCACTACGGCGATTGAGACGGTGGCTTACTCCCGTCACTTTGAAGCTACCATTCAGGGTAGCTATCGGCATTTTTGACACCTTGATCTCATCTCCTAGCTTGACATTAGCATTACCTAGCACCTTAATTTCACCCCGTTGCTTCTGGCGCTGCTTAGCCAAAACCGCCTCAGCCATTTTCTGAGCAACTGCCTGGGTAAGAGCTGTGGGGTCAGTCAGTCGTAGAGTAGTGATACCAGAACCGGAACCAGCAGTACCCTTAACCTCCTTTTTGGTAAGCCAAGAGTACGCCTGTTCTCCTTGTCCTTGACTGCTGGGACTTTCTCCATAAATTTCCACCTTCTCAACCCCAGGATGGGGTTGCTCCAATTCCAAGGCCAGAATGA
>NZ_JAAHGN010001081.1:0-2496 GCF_010672485.1 Moorena sp. SIO2C4
CCTTGGGTCGCACCGCTCCCGACTCCCGACTCCCGACTCCCTCGGTGCGCGCCTCCTAGGACGAGTAAATCGCCCTTGGGTCGCACCGCTCCCGACTCCCGACTCCCGACTCCCGATTCCCGATTCCCTACTGAGAGTAATCTTGGCATTCTATCCTAGGAAAACGCAAACCTCTTATTGTTGTTGGAAAAATCCGATTACTAAACTTATGCTTTCAAGTACTACCCATGCCCTGAAAGAATGGGGTGTTGCGGTTGATGCCTTAGAAGCGGGCAAAACGATTATGCTGTTGCGCAAAGGGGGTATTCGTGAACAGGGCAACTGCTTCAGCGTGGCTCACCACCAGGTTTTACTCTACCCTACCTATGAGCATCAAAAGCCTAATTTGCTTAAACCTGACTATGCTGAACAAGTGAAACCTGTGCCCTCAGGTTGGCACCCGGAAACTGTTCGGATTGGTAGCTGGGCGTCTATTACTGATATTTTGCCGGTAACGGAGCAATCTACTATTGCTGCTCTGCTACCCTATCATATTTGGAATGAACAATTTGCCAGTGAGCGTTTGAAGTGGAAGCCACGTCAACCTTTATATGTATTGCTGTTGCGTACTTATCAGTTACCTGAGCCTGTGATCACTCCCTACCACCAAGAGTACGGAGGCTGTCGCTCATGGATTGATTTAGTTGAACCGATTTCTTACCAGGGAGTTGTACCGGTTTGGAATGATGGGGAGTATATCGAACAAGTCAGAGAAATTCGCAGTCTGATCGAGGATTGACTGGGAGCAACCACGCCACTTGCTCTGCGCACTCCCCCCAGTGGGCGCAGGGTCATCAAAGAAGATGGGTCTGAAACCCCGTCCTTCTAGGACGGCTTTGTGCTAAGATAGAAACGACGCAATGACCTAAAAAGAAAAGGTGAGATTCCTGGTAGTGGGACCCTTTGGTTAAAAGGTGGTTCACCGAAATGGAGACCCGGTTAAAGACTCCAATCCCAGCCCTCTATAAGCAAATAGTCTTTAAAGTCACGGGAATCAAACACTTTAAAAGTAGACTCAATGACAATATCTTGTCGGAGAGAGTAGAGGCAATTGGCACCGCCAAGTGGACTGCCGATTTCTTGGTACTACGGTACGGGAAGTCGATGTGGTTGTTACGAGCAATGCCCTTTTGGGTAACTCCTCGCTTTGAATCCCCGCGCGTTTACGCCGGGGAGTGTCAAAAGTGGATCCTAATTTAATAGCTCTGTCCGATCTGATACCCTTCTAGGTAAACTGGACTGTCGCTAGCTTCGGTTTGTCTTTCGAGACCGGCTAGGAGTCCTTGATTAAATAAAACGTATTCGATTGTGTCTGGGCTATAGCAATTGTATTGATAAACTAGGGTGGATACAGAGTAGGCTATATGATCGAAATTCCTAGACATAATGGATTTGCCTCCAATGGATACATTAATGGATAGATTGATACAGCTGCAGTTTTAGGGGTAATCAATGTTGTAAGTGACAGCTATGCTTCAAGAGTAATACGGGGAATATATCCGGGACATTACCCACGTGGGTGATTTTATTGTGGCTAAGGAATTGGCAAGGTATAGCAGAAGTCAGAAGTCAGAAGTCAGAAGTCAGAAGTCAGAAGTCAGAAGTCAGAAGTCAGCAGTCAGAAGTCAGAAGTCAGAAGTCAGAAGTCAGCTTAAAATAGGGGATTGACCTGTGGTCACCCTACGCGATGTTCCTTTGGATGTTTGCGATGTTCCTTTGGAACCGCTTCGCGAACGCAAACATCCAAAGGAGTCGAAGAAGTCTAGCTATTGATAGCAATAACTCTATAAAATTATCTCTGTGCCCTTTGTGCCAGAGTCATATGCCCACTAATTCCTCTACCTCCTTTTCCCCAGAAGAGATTGCTGCTGAAGGGTTAACCCCTTCTGAATATGAAGAAATTGTCCAGCGCCTAGGGCGTCATCCCAATAAAGCTGAACTGGGAATGTTCGGTGTGATGTGGTCGGAACATTGCTGCTACAAGAACTCCCGTCCTCTACTCAAGCAATTTCCCACAGAAGGCAAACGTATTCTAGTCGGTCCTGGGGAAAATGCTGGTGTTGTAGACTTAGGTGATGGGCTACAACTGGCCTTTAAAATCGAATCCCACAATCACCCCTCAGCGGTAGAACCGTTTCAAGGAGCTGCTACCGGAGTAGGGGGGATTCTACGGGATATTTTTACCATGGGAGCTCGCCCGATTGCGGTCTTAAACTCTCTGCGCTTTGGGAGTTTGGATAATGCCAACACTAGACGATTGTTTAATGGGGTAGTAGCAGGAATCAGTCACTATGGCAATTGCGTGGGTGTCCCTACAGTAGGGGGTGAAGTTTACTTTGACCGGGCATACACTGGTAATCCCTTGGTGAATGTCATGGCCTTGGGACTGATGGAAACTCCAGAAATTGTTACCTCTGGAGCCTCTGGGGTGGGGAATCCTGTGCTCTATGTCGGGTA
>NZ_JAAHGN010001082.1:0-2489 GCF_010672485.1 Moorena sp. SIO2C4
CCCCACTGATACACCGCCAGTAGATAGAACCATATCTGCTTCTGAGATAGCGTTTGTGTTCGCATTTTTTAGATCGTCTGGCTTATACCAGCAATAATCAACATCGGCACAATCCCAAACATCAACTGAGCCGCTTGGGAGCCATAAAATTTCAATGCATCTACCCGGCGATATTGGCCTGGAAACAGAATTGCTCTAGCGATGAGTAAACCAGCTCCACCAGCAAAGAAGATAGCGGGTAATTCCAGGGAACCATGGGGAAACACAAATGCCCAGAAGGGATAAGCTAAGTTATTTTGACCCACTAAGGTTCCAATGGCACCAATCAGTATTCCGTTGAATGCCATGATATATAGGGTAAAGGCACCGCAGGTAATCCCACCAGCCACTGCCCGAAAGCATACCGATATATTGTTAATCATAATGCCACTGGAGGCTAAGGGTTTCATGCCCAAAATCGAACCCATCCACAATTCCTGGCGATCGCGTACTTGTTCAATTAACTGTTCCGGAACCACCAGGGAGATAAACACTGGATCTTGCCAAGCCAACCACCAGGCAATTAAGGCTCCGAGCAGAAACACTGCGGTTGCGATCGCAATATAACTCCACGTCTGTTGCACTACAGCAGGGAAACCCCACCGACAAAACTCCCCTAAGCCTTGCCAGTCTTGACGGCGAGAACCTTGATAAACCTGGTTATAGCCCCGAGAGGTGAGTCGTTGTAAATCCTTGACCAGGGTATGGCCTACTTGGTTAGTTCTAGCACGGGCTAAATCCGCTGAGACGGAGCGATACAAACTAGCGAGTTCCTTGATTTGGGATGCTGGCAAAGACTTGATTCCTCGTTTCTCCACTTGTTGCAGGAGAGTATCCAACTGTTTCCAATTTGCTTCCCGCCGCCCAATCCAACGTTTAATATTCATAAAGTTTCCGTGTAATTTTCCTAAACCTCCCTTAAGATAGCGTTAAAACTTGTCTTGCCATCAATAGCCCCATCGACCCATGTCTTATGAGCCTAGTCCCAACCAATCTTTAGGACCACTCAGTATTGGTAATGTCGTTAATGTCGGTTTGCGGATCTACCGCGACAATTTTAAGTTATATTATCGTCTAGCTTTTATCGGTTATCTATGGCTATTAGTTCCCATATATGGCTGGGCTAAGTTTTGTGCCATGTTTGGGCTAATTTCACGTCTAGCCTTTAGGGAAATCATTGAACGTCCAGAAACAGTGAATGAGGCTCGCCGCCATGTCAATGCTCGGATGTGGAGTTTTCTCAGAGCAGGCATCCTAGTATCCTTGATAACGTTTGGAGCAGCAATCCTAGTATCCTTGATAACTTGGGTGGCAATAATGGTAATTATTGTTCTTCTTAGTATCTTGATCGGAGTCCTTGCTTCAATTTCTGGGAATAGCAGTACTATTTTAGATAGTCTCGATACTCTCCCTGAGAATAGTGTTGCTATGCTTATCATAGGATTTCTGGTTTTGAGTATTTTTATGATTGCTTTTTTATTTGGATTTATCTGGTTTATATCTCGGTTGTTGATTTATGAAATAACCCTGGCTATAGAAAATTCTATCGGTGCCAGGGCAGCCATTGGTCGCAGCTGGAAATTAACTCAGGGATTTATATTACGTATTCAAGGGATAGTAGTTGTTGGATTTTTAATATCACTACCAATTTCGATTGCTGTACAGATAGCTACATTCATCATACAAACTCTATTATCTCTTTTGTTTCCTCAAGAATCAGCAATTTTTATCTGGCTTTATTTAGTGCTAGTTTTTGGGTTGAGCTTTGCTAGTGGTGCCTTGTTGGTTCCTTTCTGGCAAGCGATTAAATCAGTGATATACTACGATCTATGTAGTCGTAAAGAAGGCATAGATTTACAGCTATGGGGAAGCTAAGCTCAACACCGATTAATTTTTTTAATCGAGTCACTATACAAACCCCAGAAAGTGTTGAATTAGAATTAACCTTAGCAGGGATTGGCAGTCGAGCTTATGCCTTGCTAATTGATTATATTGTCTTAGGATTAATTTTATTAGTATTTCTAATTGCTTGGGGCTTTTTATCTTCCCAACTGCTGGACTTATTAGACTATTTTTTTGGTATTAATGATTTAGGGTTGTGGCTATTAGCCATTTATCTATTTATTACTTTCTCGATTTACGTGGGTTATTTCGTTTTGTTTGAAACCCTATGGCAGGGACAAACACCAGGTAAGCGCTATGGTAAAATTCGTGTCATTCGTGATGATGCTAGACCAGTGAGACTACAGCAAGCTACCCTACGTGCTTTGCTGAGACCTGTTGATGATTTATGGTTCCTGGGAGTATTTTTAATTATCTTTAGCAAGGGAGAGAAACGCTTGGGAGATTGGTTAGCAGGAACCCTGGTAGTCCAAGAAGAGCAGCCTATGGCTTCTGCTAGCTTCGAGATCTCCGATCAGGCTCAAGCCTTAGCCAATCAGCTCCAAACC
>NZ_JAAHGN010001083.1:0-2489 GCF_010672485.1 Moorena sp. SIO2C4
TCCAAAATTGTCAGAAGTTCTGTAACCGAGTCTACTTGCCAGTCAGGTTATTGTGGGTGATAGAGATGTTGTCCCAACGGGCACCATTGGCCGATGTGGAGAAGGCAACATAACCCCCAGAGCTACGCATATCATTGATACTGAAGGCGTTAACAACATTGGTGACTGTGTTTGTCAAAGTTACTGAAATTGTAGAGCCGTCATCGGTGAGAAGCAGGTGGACTGGGTCGTCCCAAAAACTATCTCCTCCCGGTGGATCTTTACGGAAAAACTCCATGAAGGGGCCACCGAATGAGACTCCAGTATGGCCATTTTGGAAGTTATGCAATCGCAGGTATATTCCGTTACTTGGTTCGTCAAAGGAACCAGAAGGAAGTCCGTCACCACGAACTTGAAGAAAAGCAATTTCGTTAGCCGGAGTGAAAGTAATGTCTGCCTCAATTGTGAGTGGATTGTCAATACTCGGTTTGAGATTAGATGCTACAGTACGAAGGGTTCCGCGATTAGTCACACTTGCCCAACCAGCATCAGTGGCATTCCCGGTTCCACCTCCGATCTCGAAATTTGCTGAATCAAAGGTCCCACCGGTGAAATCTTCAGTAATGGAGTCTGGTTCAGAACATTTTGACGTGTATACACGGCATTTTTGATTTACCGAATCCAAATTCCAAGCTCCGCAGTTCACAATTGCAGCACATCGATCACCACACTGTTCATAGGTTCCCGAAAATGGTTCAATCGTACGAATTCTAGAAATAGCTTTACAAGTTTCTGCGGTCCCAGGAGGTATAAATCCCCATCCACCGGAGGGGTCTGGTTCAGAACATTCTGACGTGTATACACGGCATTTTTGATTTACCGAATCCAAATTCCAAGCTCCGCAGTTCACAATTGCAGCACATCGATCACCACACTGTTGATACGTTCCCGAAAATGGTTCAATCGTACCAATTCTAGAAATAGCTTTACAAGTTTCTGCTGTCCCAGGAGGTATAAATCCCCATTCAAGTGTGTCAACCTGAGCATTCCCGACTGCGTAGAATGCAGTAAACAAAACTACAACAACGAGGGTAAAAATATATTTTGTTATTTTCAACATCAGCTTAATCCTGATGAACAATAAAAGTATGAAGGAGAAGCATTGCTTGCCTGGTGCATCTCAGTTTTGCAATTAGGCAAAAATTCGGCATAAAATTCCCACACTCCTCGCGCCCGGGCCCCACACTCCCCGCGCCCGGGCCCCACACTTGAGATCTTTTTTACAAATATGAGATGCACCCGGTGTGGCCAGGTAGGGAGTCACCTGTCTCCTCAGGGGTGGGGTTTTCACCCACATCCAAAAGATAGTTAGAAATTTTGAGGGTGTATCCGATACTTTTTAGCTACCAAAATCTACCAAAAGCAAATTCTGGCTCGCCAATGCAAGATGCTTTCACATCCAGGGGGTATCTCCCAAAGCTCTTACGGAATATCCCGCGAGCGCCATAAAAATGTCAACAAATTTGGTTCCACCGGGATAGACAGTGCAACTATTAAACCCTTGGTTTTCGGTTTTAATTTAAGTTACATAATAATCTCTGTCGGTGTTACCCTAATTTAATTCTAACAAATAATAAAAGTTTTTGGTATACTCTGCAACATTTTCTCTAGCGGTTTACTAACCCTCGCGATTCCCCCAGCTCATACCCCTCTAGTTTCTAGAGGCTCCTAGCTGGAACGAGCCGCACCTGCATCCAATCTTCTTCTAGAACCAATCACTCTGGAGTCTTTCTTTTTTTGAGCTATTGTCCTAGAGGTAGAGTTAGAATATTTCGGTTTATAGGTATGAGTCCGCATAGCTAGTTCTATTTACCTTGTACCCTTGAAGAAAACAATACCAGTCGATCACATGGGTGCATCTCACTTTTGTAAATGTTCGTAGGGTGCGTTAGGGACGGGGGAGCCCTTATTTTCTTGGTAGCCAGTGTTAGGACAATCCGTCCCGTAACGCACCACCCAAACGGCAAAAATGAGATGCACTCGATCCCACCGTCTTCTAGGAGCGCGACATGGCACCCCAAACTTTAACCAACTGGTATCATAGTAATTATAGTTATCTGTTACAAGAAATCGAGCCAGTTTGTAACTATTTATAAAAGTACATAGAAGGTTAAAAAAATCCACAAAGCGTTACATAATTTGGCTCCGATACATCTGCCTTGGCTGAACTTTGTCGCTAATTCCATCTCTCCCCATTTGAAAGGGATATCCTGCTAATGGGTGGGCAAATTGGGACGGCTGAGATGAGACAACTTAAGAGGCGTTGCTGCTCGGGTGCATCTCATTTTTACTGTTTGACCCGGTGGTGCGTTACGGGACGGACTTTCCCAACATTGACGACCGATAAAATGAGTGCAAGCCCGTCCCTAACGCACCCTACGAACTCACCCAATTAATAATTCCTCTAACTATAACAAAAAAAAATCGGTCAAGCTCTGGTTAACCCCAAG
>NZ_JAAHGN010001084.1:0-2486 GCF_010672485.1 Moorena sp. SIO2C4
CCGTCGGTTAGAGTCGATGCCCGGTATTATCCGGGGCACCTCTCCTTCAGAACCGTACGTGAAGGTTTCCCCTCATACGGCTCCTAGATATTCTCTCCCTTAGGAGTGCTCCAGTGTATCTGTTGATGGCAGCTTTGATGTACTGCTAGTAGATTCTTTTTTGACCAGTTGTCGTGGTTTCCATCTATGTGATGAAGATGTACATCCTCGCCTTCGATGAATCTCAGTCCACAGTGTCCACAGGAATGGTTTTGCTTTTTCAATGCGTCAGAGGTAGCATCGGAGTAAAGGCGTGAATTCCTTTGGCTCCAGTAGACTAGGTCGCCGTCGTATGGTGACTTAGTCCCCCTTACGTTCACGTGTTGGTTCTGTTTGTAACCTACCTTTGGGAATGCTTTATCGCATAATTTGTTGGCTCTGTACCGATTCACTTTCTTTTCCTTTCGGAATTTACGGTTAGCGGTTATTCTCATGAACCACAATGAATCCCTTGAGCTACTCATATCACAGCTACTATGGTAGTTACGCCATCCGCGAACTTTGGAGGCTAATTTCTTAGCTTTTACTTCGGCACCATAGTTCGAGTTGTTGACTACGGATTTAATTTTCTTACGTATGTTTCTATGATTTTCCTCTGAGGGAACGCATGAAAACTTTCCGTCTTTTCTGACGCGGAATCTCCACCCCAGGAAGTCAAATCCGTCTGTCGTTTTAGTTAGCTTGGTCTTTTCTTCACTGATTTCCATTCCTCTTTCTGCCAAGAATTTCTTGACTTTGTTGAGGATTTTCTCAGCATCATCTTTAGGCTTTAAGATAAAAACCATATCGTCTGCGTATCGCAGACTTGGATGGATTTCCTCTATTCCGTTTAATGCCACATTTGCTAATAAAGGACTTACCACACCCCCTTGTGGGGTGCCCTGTTCTGGAAACTGAACGGTTACTCCTGCTTTTAGGCATCTGAATATCCCCGTTTTGATTTTTGCTGGTGCGATAAGCCTTTCCATTATAGAGCTGTGGGAGATTCGGTCAAAGCATTTCTTGATGTCTAGTTCGATTATTCGTTTATTTATTCCATTATGGTTTGAGGCCAGATGGATTTGTAAGCGTTTTTGGACGTCCTGGGCGCACCTGCCCGTTCTGAATCCATAGCTATCTCCGCTGAACGTAGCCTCGTGGGCTGGTTCAAGGGCTAGCTTCACTAGACATTGCCATGCTCGGTCAGCGATGGTTGGTATCTTTAACATTCTTACTTTTCCATTCTTTTTTGGGATTGGAATTTCTCTGAGTCCGCTATGCTTCCAGTCAGTTGCATAATGGTTCAATGTTTCAACCAGTTCCATTCGTTCTCTGTAGTTGAGGCTTGACTTGCCATCAACTCCAGCCGTTTTCTTGCCTTTATTTAGCTGTGTCACTTGTCGGACTGCCAAAAGTTGAGCTGAGCGGGATTTCAGTATCAGTTTTTGTACTGACCTGGCTTTCTTCAAGTCACCAACTCTAACTGCTTTATACACTCGCTTTTGTAGGCGGAAAAGATTTTGGCGGAGTTTCTTCCACTGTTGTTTTTTCCAAAGTTCACTATGATTACTCATGTGTCTAACTATGCTCTCCTAGAGTTTGTGTATTCTGAATACCCGCAGCCAGTTTCTAGCTGCATCCTACCCGATAGTGGGGATTAAGTTTGACATAACTTACTGAAGATTCGACCGGCCTCCAGACCCATTGCTATCGTTTTTACTTGTTCCATTCATCGGATTGTTTTGATGGTTTAGGGCAGTCCACTTTGCCTATTCCCTCCTCAGAGTTTACAACTGTCTGCAACAGAACGTTGTGAGGATAATCAGGAATCGAGTCTCGCATATACTAGTCAGATTGCGGCTTCTCCTTTAGACACTTTTTAAGGACTTTCGCTGCTGTTACCCATGTCATCTTCCCATTAGCGGCAGTGTCACGCATCTGATTCGTGTCTGATTCCGCCCTGTTGCCAGCGTCACTCTGCTAGGATGTCGCCTGCTCGGTGTGGCCAGATAGGGTGTCACATCTCTCCTGATGGGGTCGGATTTGCACCGCCATCCTGATGAATAGTTATAACCTTTGGGATGTTATTCCGCGAGTTACCTGAGTCATAACCTACTCTACTACGAGTTGCTCCTACTCAGAACAAGCCGCACGCTGCAGAGGAGTCCACTCGATAATTTCCGCATAACCAACTACATAGAGGCTATGCATGGTGTTGATTATGCCCTTGCGGGAGCCCTTCAAAATATGCTGAACCGGATATTTTTTGGGAAACGATTCTTGAGGTGCGACCCGTGGCGAATTTAATTCGCCAACGGAAAGCGCACCTGAGGATTATTACTAGGAGTTATATCCTCAGGATTAGTCTCTGGGTTTGGGCGAAATTCGGAATCCATATTGGTCACCTTTTGCTTGTTGTTTTATATTATAATCATAATAATTATAATATAATTTGTCAAGGGTTTTTA
>NZ_JAAHGN010001085.1:0-2482 GCF_010672485.1 Moorena sp. SIO2C4
CACTTTCAAGGGCTGGTTGATGGTACTGAATAAATTTTACTTGTTGTCCTTCGGTGGTTGTAGTCATGTTTTTTTTCCTTTGGTGTTTGTAGTGGGGGAAGGAGGGAAGGAGTTAGGAGGGAAGGAGTTAGGAGATTAGGAGGTTAGGAGTTAGGAGATTAGGAGATTAGGAGTTAGGAGACAGGAGGGAAGGAGTTTAGTAGGTTGGGTAGAACCATAGTGAAACCCAACAAATTCCTAAGCACAGGCAAGTTCAACGTGAAATAATGTTAATGTGAGGTTTCGTACGTCAACCCCACCTACTGGCTCCAAGAAGTCTACTCTGTCTCCTTATCTCCTGTCTCCTTACCTCCTTCTCTCCTAATCTCCTCATCCCCTCTAACATTTGATGATATAGTTGAGAGCATGATAGGGTGGTCGATTTTCATGAGCTTGACCACCACCTTTACTTAAGGTAGCCTTAGCGGAGTGTAAATTTGGTTCACTCCCAGTATCATCGGTTTTGTCTGTGGTATAATGACCATCCACCTTTAAAAGATATGTGTAATATTCATCAGGAGCATGATTATGGCTTGGCATTTGGTCGAGTGTTAAGGTAACTGTTTTTTGTCCTCCTGTATCATTCGTAGCGTAATCGCTGCCACTGCCAACGATAAATCGATTCCTCAAATCTGGAACTTTTTCACTATTAAGGACATTATTTAAATCTGGATACTTATCGGCATCAAATGATGTACCGTCACACATCAACCATCCGGCTGGTGCTGAACTTCCAGTATAAGGGACAACTGTTCCCACAGGAATTACATACCCAGTTTTATCTTTAATTCGTCCATTAACATCTAATGATCCACTAATATTAGCTGATCCATTAACATCTAATGTCTGTGATGGATCACTAGTACCAATTCCTAGAGAACCATTTTTGAGCACCATCGATGCTGTGCCACCTTCCCCTGGATCGAGCTTGTCATCACTATGAGAACCACCTTTATACCAAGCAAAGTTTTCACGACTTCGGAAGTAGGTGGTATAAGTTTGTAGGCCAATTCCATATATTGAATTATCATAAGATAAGTCGATCATCTGGCGATAGCTTGTATCAAACTTCAACTTGCCATCTTCATCGATACTGATACCATCTTTGACATTGAGCAAACCGTCTAAATCTTGTCTCGTCCCCACACGCACTTTCGTGTCAAACGTTAGAGGTGCTTTTTCAATTTGACAGACAAATTGCCCATCCTTATACCCTGTAACATACTGATAATTTAAATAGAGGTTAGCCTCTCCTGTGGGGTGGGAGGTAACAATATTACCCAAATTGATTAACATGGTTTTCCTGGCTGCCAAAACCACATTAGCACCGTCGGGAATAAAAGTCCACTGTAAACCTTGAACAACTCCATCTACTTGAATAGTTTCAATGTCCCCATTTTGTTGCCATTGGTCTCCTGGAATAGAGATGCTGATGTTATTAACTTGGTCTTGTGTGCCTAACGCCCAAGGTACATTATCTTCTTTTCCCTCTTCGAAAGGTCCCACTTCCAAAGTTACTACCAATTGAGAAGACAGATTAATATCTGCATCATAGTGGAAAGTAATATCGGGATCTGCAGCCGTGGGAAGATTTGTATTAGTGAGGCGCAATTGTAAAGTGCTTACTTCATCATAGGTATTTAGCACCTTATTACAATTGACAAAGCCTACATAGAGGGGAATATTTGATTTTCCGCTTGATTGAACCATTTCTAATGTTAGAGTAAAGTTTTCATCGTAATCACCACCTTCAGGGATTTTCACTGGGCTTGTTACCTCAATACCTCCCTGGTCAAATTCCCAACTGATATTGACATTAGTGGTAGTTGCTCTGTTTTGAAATCCTGAAATAATACTCAAAAGTCGAAAGAACCAGGTTTTTATATCCTCAAGCCCTCTGACTTTCAATAGTTGGCAAAAAATTGAATTAGGCACAGTAGTTGCTAGATCAACATTCTCAGTAGATTGGGCTGCAACTCCTGTTAAAATAACCTCCATTGTGTCTTGGTAAGACAGCATAGTTTCCGGCCCAGTCCAGAGTAGATAAATACTGTCTTCATCGCCATTAGAATCAGAACTAACTAACCAATCTGCACTCTCCACAGCGATGGCACTGGGATCGGCTAAAACGCCAGGGAGAAAAGCCAACTTAAAATGGTAATGTTCACGATCAGGTTGACTTACTCCGTCCATGGGACGAATGGCAATAGTGTTGTCCGGGAGGATATTAGTGATCTTGATATCCAGGGGGGGAACATCCTCCGGTTCCCCAATAACTAAAACGTTACATTGTTCATCCTCATAATCGGTTTGTTCATAACACCAGGTAAACCCAAAGGGCATTTCGCTCATAATTTTTTCCTCTTTGTGAATGGTTGTTTTGAGGAGGGAAGGAGATGAGGAGGTAAGGAGTTAGTATTTAGGAGGTAAGGAGTTTAGGAGT
>NZ_JAAHGN010001086.1:0-2480 GCF_010672485.1 Moorena sp. SIO2C4
TCTCTATTTTCTAGAGGCTCCTAGTAGGAACAAGCCGCACTAACTTCTGACTTGCGCGTAGCGCTATATCATGTCGGGATAATTACCCTTAATAAAAATCTCCCTATCTCCCCATCTCCCCACACCTCCCACCCTCCCCACTCTCTCCTTAATTATGGGTATTCAACCAGACTTGATATTAGATGGGGGGATTTTTGATGCAGGAAAAGAAGTTACAAAGTTTTATCCAAAGTCCAATATCACTGGGGTATTCCTGAATCTGATCAGGAGGTTCAGGAATGGGGTTAGGGGTTTCCTTAGTACTACTTCCCTCAGATGAAACTTCCTCCAATGTTTCCTCGGCATCTTTGAAGGGAGAGGAGGAATCATTTTCTTTTTTTAGCTTCAACTCCGAAGAGTTCCTTTGGCTAGCTAATTCCTCTAGGGTATCTTGTAGACCTGAATAGTTCTGGATAACCAATCTCCTGACGGGTGAAGCTTGATTTGGAAGTTTCATGCTCTTTTTTCCCTTCTGAAATTTTGGATTTCATTAAGGGTGTTCAAACTACCCTGCCAGAAGAGTCGGACGGACGGGAAATTGCTGGCATCGCTAGGTGTTGCAGAATCCTTCCCAATTTTGTCCAAAGTCCAGTATCACTGGGGTATTCCTGAATCTGATCAGGAGGTTCAGGAATGGGGTTAGGGGTTTCCTTAGTACTGCTTTCCCCAGATGAAACTTCCTCCAACTCAGATTTTGCAACAATATCAAATGTTTTCTTGATATCTTCGAAGGGAGAGGAGGAATCATTTTCTTTTTTTAGCTTCAACTCCCAAGAGTTCCTTTGGCTAGCTACTTCCTCTAGGGTCTCTTGTACACCTAAATAGTTCTGGACAACCAATCTCCTGACGGGTGAAGCTTGATTTGGAAGTTTCATACTCTTTTTTCCCTTCTGAAATTTGGGATTTCATTAAGGGTGTTCAACCAGACTTTATATTATTGAGGATACCTCCCTAGAGGCAATTATGCACAGAAAGTGTGATGGCACTTAGAAAACTAGTGCAATCACACATTTGCTATCATTTAGGTTCGCGACTATATGTTCTAATACGCTCCCAGAATTTAGCAGCCTTGAAACCTAAATTAGGTTTTTCCGAATAAGTCTCTGCTCACGGGCATATATTCGCAGGGCTGTTTCATTTTCAATTTTTCGGTTCGCTGAAGCTCCCGAGTGGCAGCGGTTTCGCCCCTGTTTTTCTATTATTAAACCCAATAGTATAAAAAAACGGCGATTTGCGTGACCTTAAGGGGCTTTGAGCCCCTCACCCAGGAATTTTAGGGTCGAGCAATGTTACGCCCCTGGGCATATAGTCGGGATGCTGAAGCAAGCATTCCAGGCTGCGCTTCTTGACAGACCTTGCCCCACTTGCTGGTCTATGCAGTTTTTACAGTTTTGTGAGATGGGTGGCAGAGCTGTTGGCCCAGGGTTAACCGGTGGTGGTGGTGCTAGAAGATTACCATTAGATGCTTGCACTTGCCGCCCTTGGTTTAGAGCTGCAATTGGATTAATACCAGTCTTGAAGCCTAAATAAGTTTTTCCTAGGGAGTCCCGGCTAACGGGCTTAACTTGAACTGGAAGTTTCATATGATTGCTCCTTGTTTTAGTTAATTCGTCAATGGTTAGACAGAAAGAGAGTCAGTTAGGAATGATTGTCTTTTTCTGATCGCCTCAGCAAAGCAAAGCCAACTAACTTGCGCAAACTTTCTTGATGTTCTGGGGAGGATAATAACGCCAGCAGTGCCTCAGGCAGGTCTAAACGCTGCAAACGCTGTCCTTCTTCTAGGAGAGAACGAAATTCAGTGGTTTCCCAACCTAATTGCCAAAAAAAGTTTGTCCCCTCGGCAGGAGCGAATTGAAGCTTGGCTTCACCATTAGCTGTAGCCTGATCCAGACTGTTTTGGATGAGCTGCAACCCACTATGGGAAGCCAGATCCGTGAGCCACCAACTCAACTGGGGCTGTGCCCACAAATCCCTAGCTAGGGCTGCAACTTGCTCAGGATTCAGATAGACAAGCAGCCCTTCCGTTACGATCAGTACCTTTTTTGTCTCAGAGCCAATGTCCCGAAAAAGACGCTGCCTTGCTTGGGAATTGGTCACGTCAAGGGGAACAGATTTGAGTCTGCACCCAGGCTTGATGCTAGCCAGTTTACTAGCTTTATAGTCTAAGACAGTAGGGAAATCAACCTCAATCCACAGGAGTGAAGCTGGTACAGGCAGACGGTAGGCACGGGTATCAAGTCCTGCTCCTAAGTTCAGAACTGCATCGACTCCCCCTTGCTCAATACTCTGGATAATCAACTCGTCCAGTCGCTGAGCATCCGCTGGAGTTCTTGCGAGGCGACGGTCGCGTCCTCGAGCGTCGCAGCGTTCTCATAGCGAGAGAGTGCATCCTCGTATTCGGCGTCGTCGAAGTTCGAGGGATTCCAGTCGCCATCCGCGCC
>NZ_JAAHGN010001087.1:0-2479 GCF_010672485.1 Moorena sp. SIO2C4
TCTGGGGGCTCAGGTAATGAGACTCTGTCTGGGGACTCAGGTAACGACTCTCTGTTTGGGGGCTTAGGTAATGACTCTCTATCTGGTGGCGATGGTAATGATAGGATCGTAGGTGTCGATCCCACCAGTAACAATCCAGGTGTTAATGAAATTGATATCTTAACCGGAGGAGCTGGTGCTGATATATTTGTGATTGGAGATCAGAACAATGCTTACTATGTTGGGCAAGGATTATTTGGTTTCAATGATTACGCTGTAATTACGGATTTCCAATCTGGTACGGATAAAATTCAACTCAAGTCAGGCATCAACTATACCTTTGAAGACAACTTTATTGCTATCAATTCTACTTCGGGCCTTGACGTTATTGCTATAGTGTCTGGTGGCTATAACCAATCAGGGGATCTGACCTTTGTATAACGACTAGATTAATCGTTTGGTGGGCAGTGCCTAGCAATCCTATGACTTGGTGAATCGGTCTGGTTCACTGCCCACCCTACATCAACTAAGCACTAGTACAGGGTGGCGGAAACAACTGACTAGTTAAAGTCTCCTTGATCTGTTCGTTCCCTGTTTTTCCTATCTTTTAATCCGTTGGTGGGCAGTGCCTAGCAATCCTATGGCTAGCTTGGTGAATCGGTCTGGTGCACTGCCCACCCGACATCAACTGTTTTTCCTATCTTTTAATCCGTTGGTGGGCAGTGCCTAGCAATCCTATGGCTAGCTTGGTGAATCGGTCTGGTGCACTGCCCACCCGACATCAACTGTGATTAATCCGTTGGTGGGCAGTGCCTAGCAATCCTATGGCTAGCTTGGTGAATCGGTCTGGTTCACTGCGGACCCGACATCAACTGTGATTAATCGTTTGGTGGGCAGTGCCTAGCAATGGGCTTTGGCTTGGTGAATCGGTCTGGTGCACTGCCCACCCGACATCAACTACATCAACCTGAGCGAATGCGATCGCGTAGCGTGACCTACGGTCAATCGCGTTTTCACCAATTGTCTGATTCACTTGTCTGATTCACTCTATACCCCAAGTTATGACTTTTGTCAATAACTTGGGGTAATTTTTATTTCTCAAATAAAATTTTTAAATTTGCTGAAATCCTTGCTTATACGCTGTTTCGCCGTTTTTATAGTACATAAGTACCATAAAATTCCCTTCTAGAAAAAAAAATATTACGCTTTTTGCATAATTATCTAAATCCAGGTGGATAGCTTTTATAGATACCTAATTAAAATCTTGAAAAAAACAGGAGTAAATTTACCATGGCTACGTTCATAGATACAATTGAGAACTTACCATCCGGCCTAATTCCAGAATCCGAACTAGAGTCAATCAACTCACTGCCACAATCTATCCTGAATCAGGAAGTTCCTAGCCCCATTTTACCTCCTAACAATCCTACTCTGACTCAGTTAAGTGTTAATCAAATACAACAGTTAGTTTCCGATGATTCAGACTTACAGACTTTATCATCGACAACTAAAATCTCAGGGCCTTTTCAGTTGATTTTTGGTACTCCCAATCCTGACTTTTTATTGGGTACTAGCAACAACGATTTAATCCTGGGACTTGAGGGAGATGACATCATTATAGGACTTGAGGGCAATGACCTTCTCTTTGGTCAAGAGGGAAATGACATTCTTATCGGCGGCTCAGGTAACGATTTTCTGTTTGGGGGCTCAGGTAATGATGTTCTCTCTGGCGACTCAGGTCACGATTGTCTGTTTGGGGGCTCAGGTGAAGACACTCTGTTTGGGGGCTCAGGTAACGACTCTCTGTTTGGGGGCTTAGGTAACGACTCCCTGTCTGGGGGCTTAGATAATGACACTCTTCTGGGTGGCTCAGGTAATGACTCCCTGTCTGGGGACTCAGGTAACGACTCTCTTCGAGGTGGCTTAGGTAATGACTCTCTGTTTGGTGGCTCTGGTAATGATACCATCGTAGGTGTCGATCCCACCAGTAGCAATCCAGGTGTTAATGAAATTGATATCTTAACCGGAGGAGCTGGTGCTGATACATTTGTGCTTGGAGATAGCAGCAATGCTTACTATGTTGGGCAAGGATGGTTTGGTTTCAATGATTACGCTGTAATTACGGATTTCGAATCTGGTACGGATACAATTCAACTCCATGGAGCAATCGGCGACTATATCTTTGGGGCTAACTTTATCTCTATGAATACTCCTTCCCTGGAGGTTATTGCTATAGTTACTGATACCTATACAACAGCCGATCTGATCTTTGTATAACGACTAGTACACGGTGGGGGAAACAACTGACTAGTTAAAATCTCCTTGATTTGATTAGTTTCCTGTTCTGTGTTTTCATCCTAAGGTGGGCAGTGCCTAGGCCGTGTTTTCAAAGTTTTCCGCAAGATTTAGATCCCCCCCAACCCCCCGCGCGGAAGGGGGGAGCCATTCTCAAAGTCCCCCTTTTTTAAGGGGGATTTAGGGGGATCTCCGAGTTTGAAAA
>NZ_JAAHGN010001088.1:0-2471 GCF_010672485.1 Moorena sp. SIO2C4
AAGCGCGGAAGCTGAGGCCGTAGGCCACGCTATGCGAACGCTTCATCGCGTGACTCGCATAGCGGCTCAATGCGCGCGCATCGCATTTTCCGATTCCCGATTCCCGATTCCCGATTCCCGATTCCCGATTCCCGATTCCCGATTCCCTTAAACCCCATAACCTTTAACCTTCAACCTTCAACCTTCAACCAATTAACCTTTAACCCGATTCAACCCTAAACATGGTCACTTGGGATCCCGATCTAGCATCAATCCGTAAAGAGTACGACCAATGGTGGCAAGTTTATACCCTGACCGATGTCGAAGACCGCAAGCGCAAGCAGCAGCAACAGACTCCTGGGCTGTTTAACTTTAACCTAATGGTGCAAACCATGAAGTTAGAGCAGCTACAAACAGACCAGAATCAGGAAGAAACTGAGCGCTTACCTGTCCTAGAAGGATTGCGCAAGTATGCTGCTGACCATGTCTTACTGGTGGGACGTCCGGGTTCAGGCAAATCCACTGCCTTAGTGCGATTGTTGGGGGATGAAGGGATACAAGGAAAAATTCCGGTGCTGGTGGAACTGCGATATTACCAGACATCGGTGCTGGAGTTAGTACGGAATTTTGTGAAACGCCATGGTGTACTGCTGGACTCCACGGAAATTGAAAGACTATTGTTTAGACTTCGCGGCAGTTGTCGGGAACAGGGAACAGCGGATCTGGGAACAGTGGACAAGAATTGACGCAAAGCGATGCAGAGGTGCGACCCGTGGCGAATTTAATTCGCCTACGGAAAGCGCACCTAAGTGGTCTTGGGGAGGCAGCGCGGTCTTGGGGGTTCCCCCCATGAGCGACTGCCGTGGTTTCCCCCATGAGCGACTGCATCAAGAACACTATTAGAAAAATACTTTTGCAAGAGGTCTATTGATGGACAATTCTGGTTACTGAGCGATGGCGTGAACGAGCTACCGTCAGCAGCAGGATACCAAGATTTGACTCAGTTTCGGAGGGATTACCAGAAGACTCAGGGTCCCGGACTTGGTGCTTTGGATCATTATTTCATTGACTTGTAGAGAGTCGGGAGTAGGCGGGAGTGATGTGGAATGGGCATCTTGCCCGTTTCCTGGTATCACAAATGCGAACGCGCCCCGCGTGACCAAAGGTCAATCGCGTAGCGTGGCCTACGGCCAATCGCATCTGTGATAGTGCTCAATTCTCCTGACTAACCTGATGTTGTGCCAATAGCTGCTCAAATTCCTCAAGGGAGTTACTCTCAAGAGAGTGATCAATCAACTGTTCCAACCCAGAGATATCGTCTATGCCATTAATCGCTGCCACCAATTCCGGTGATACCGATTCAAAGCGCTTTTGTAAAATTTTAACTACTGTCCCTTGAAAGCTTTTCCGAGATTGTTGAAGTCCTTGTTCCAGACCCCTTTTCATTGCCCTTTCTGACCCTCGACTAATTAAAGGCATCTGTCTTTCCTCCTGATAACGTTCGAGTTCTTGATTCAGCTCCTGTTCTAACTGTTCCGGTAAAGCCATCATCTGGTCAATACATTGGAATAGCTTCACTATATCGTTTTTACTATAACCTTGTTCAAAAAGTATCCGAATCAGGTACCACTTCCATCGCTTGCGCTCCATCGGTTGTTTATGGGTGGCTTTGGTTTTTAAATGAGCCATCACCACTACTGCAAAGGGATTGGTACTCGATTCCAACACCTGCCACCTTGACTCATAGTTGAGTAATTTAACTATGGGAAATTCTAGACTCAGGCGACAACCTCCCAATCCATATTCATAGGACGATGGAGACCAAGACGCATTCTCATCCCCCAATACCGCTAAGCTAATCACAGGTTTTTCGTACAAGTCAAATGCCCTGTAATGATATTGCTACATTCGCTTGGCAAAGGTTGATTCTTTTTGGCTTTGTACCTCTACATGAATCAACACCCAAGTTTCATTGCCACCACAGAGCCAGACCTGGAATAATTTATCAGCGATCCGTTTTCCTGACTCGGCAGCACCAACTATCTGCTGTAGCTCTGTATCAAGGGATTGGGGTGTCTGATTCCAATCAATCAGAGTGTGAACTTCGGGAAAACAAAACTGTAAAAATGACTCAAAATAGGCTTGTAATGCTTCTTTACAAGGATTGTCATAGTCAGCTATTGGTTCGTTCATTTCTATCTTTTAATACTACACTAATACTAAAAAATATCTAATCATAAAGAGACAAATAATCTTATTTATATCATAGTAGTAAATGTAGAAATTTGTATATAAAAATATAAGACTATGGAGAGATTAATACTAAAATTACTGAAAGCAATCTCTAGGATTTATAACTTAGGTTAAGTACACAATTTTAAAATTTTATGGAAATTGTTCTAGTTCCTGGTAACCATGACCTGAACTGGACACTAGCAGAGGAGGCTGATCAGTAATGCGATCGCATAAGCGCGGAAGCTGAGGCCGTAGGA
>NZ_JAAHGN010001089.1:0-2467 GCF_010672485.1 Moorena sp. SIO2C4
TCCCTCAGCGGCTGGCAGAGCAGCCCGGAGGAAAAACAGCTCCTTGAGCAGGTACTGAGGGAGTTTGAAGCATCACATCCTGGCATAAAAGTCAAGTTTGAAGTCATCACTGACCAATATATGGATGTCATTAAGACTCGGTTGATTGGTGATGCTGCTCCTGATGTCTTCTATGTAGACGCCCTAGATGCTCCCTTACTCATGACTCATGGAGTCTTGGAGCCTCTTGATGATTACATCACCGAGGACCTAGATTTAGATGACTTTGCTCCCCATCTCTCGGAAGCCTTCCAATCCTTAGGCAAAACCTACGGATTGCCTAAGGATTTTACAACCCTTGCCCTTTTCTACAATAAAAAATATTTCGCTCAACTCAGTATAACCGACCCTCCCCAAACCTGGGAAGAGTTAGAGGACTATGCCAATAAATTGACCAGGGATAGAACTCACAATGGCAGGGTTGACCTATATGGGTTGGGCATCACCCCAGAACTCTCTCGTCACTACTTCATGATCAAAGCCTTTGGTGGTGAGTTAGTTGACCAGAAGGGCAAGGCTGTCTTCGCGACTCGCCAAAGCCTATCAGGTCTAACGCCTTTGATGGATATGTATCGACAAAACCACTCTGCTGCCCTAGCCTCAGACGTTGGAGCTAGTTCTGGGAGCGAAATGTTTGGCCAAGGGAAGGCAGCAATGGTTATTGAAGGTAGCTATGCGATTCCTTACCTACAACAGACATTTCCCAAGATTGAGTTTGCCACTGCGGAAGTTCCCAGTATCGGTAACCACAAAGGAAGCATGGTTTATACCGTTGCTTATGTCATGAACAAGCAAGCTAAAAATAAAGAGGCTGCCTGGGAACTGATTTCCTATTTGACTGGCAAGGAAGGGATGAAAGCTTGGGCGAAGGGAGGACTGGCAATCCCGGCTCGGAAATCGGTCATATCAGAACTTGGCTATGAACAGAATCCTCTGTACACCCCCTTTATCAAGGGTGCTGAGTACGCCACGATTTGGCAAGGGGATGAAAAATTGCCAATATTTATGACCCATTTCGACAATCAGTTTCTTAGTGCTTTACTGGGTGAGCAATCCTTGAAGTCAGCCATGAAAAAAGCACAACAAACTGCTAACAAAGAAATTCAAGCGAGTAACTACTAAAAAATGTCACTAGCTAAAGCTAAACTTGGAGTTGACCAAAACGTCAAATCGAGGGATGTCAAATTGAAGGGATTTTGGCAGAAAGCCAAAGTTAGGGAAGCTATATCTGGCTACCTCTTCATGGCTCCTACTATTCTAGTTTTAGGAACCTTTTTGATTGCACCAATTATCTATGCAATCTTCCTTTCCTTCCATAAAGTTGAGATTTTAGGAGGGCTGAGTTACCGATTTGTTGAGTTAAAAAATTTCCTTCGTACCTTTGAGGATGAGCGAGTTTGGATTGCGCTCAAAAATACAATTGAGTATGTCATTATTGTTGTTCCTTGTCAAACAATCCTGGCTCTGGTTTTAGCTCTAGTCCTCAATAAAGAAATTAAAGGAAAAAAATGGTTCAGGATTATTTTCTTTCTACCGACTGTCACTTCCTCAGCGGTTTTAACCCTGATATTTATCTGGATTTATAATTCTAATGGTCTACTTAATGGATTACTAGACTTCTTCGGTTTACCGACCTATAACTGGCTAGGAGACCCAAGTGTGGCGCTCAAATCCATTATGATTATGAATATTTGGTCTACAGCACCGTTTTTCATGGTGATTTACCTGGCAGCGCTGCAAGATATACCTAGGTCCGTTTATGAGGCGGCAAAACTTGATGGTGCCAATGAGTTCGATCAATTCATAAATATTACTGTGCCTTTACTCAAGCCAGTTACATTTTTCGTTATGGTTATGGGTGTCATCGGTACATTTCAGTTATTCGACCAGTCTTACATCTTCTCGGGTGGCACCGGTGGTCCAAACAACTCAACCCTGACGGTTGTGCTTCTGATCTACCAGTATGCGTTTAGAAGTCTGGATATGGGTTATGCCGCTGCACTGGCATTAATGTTAGCTGGTGTAATTCTAGTAACAACACTGATTCAACGCGGCTTCTTTAGAGAAGAAAAAGTGAATTAGGAGATCAAATAAGAGTGAATAATTTTCGTTGGATCAGAGGGATATTTTATAGCATTCTTATCCTCTATGCCATTATTACGTTTTTACCTTTTGCTTGGGCTTTATCAGCCTCATTTAAACCCCTTGAGGAAATTATCGCTGGCGGTTTGAATTTTATACCCCATGATTTTACCGTCGATAACTACCGCAATATTTTCATTGAATCCCCTTTGTTTGGGCGCTGGTTTTTAAACAGTGTCTTGGTTGGTGTTTGTGTAACAGGGTTGAATATTATATTTAACTCAATGGCAGGTTATGCCTTAGCCAGAGTTAAGTTTCCAGGTAATTCATTATTGTTGGGAATAAT
>NZ_JAAHGN010000109.1:0-11478 GCF_010672485.1 Moorena sp. SIO2C4
TCCGATTCCCGATTCCCGATTCCCTACCTTTACAGATAAATTTTAAACTTGGTGCAAAATCTGAGTATTGTGCAAGGATTTCTAAACTTAAACAAACCAGCAGGTTGGACATCCCACGATTGCGTTGCTAAAGTGCGGCGTCTGCTACGGCTGAAGCGAGTAGGCCATGGCGGGACCCTTGACCCAGCTGCTACCGGGGTTTTACCGATAGCTCTGGGAAAGGCAACCCGACTTTTGCAGTATATGCAGCAGGATAAAGCCTACAAGGCTACGGTGAGACTGGGAGTGAGGACAACTACTGATGATTTGGAAGGAGAGGTGATTGCTACTCAGTCTGCAGCCCAGTTGACTCTGGAGTTGGTCAAGGGTTTGTTGAAACAGTTTGAGGGCAAGATTCAGCAAGTGCCACCAATGTATAGCGCTATTCAGATCAAGGGTAAACGGCTGTATGATTTAGCCAGAGCTGGTGAAGTGGTAGAGGTACCAGAACGAACTGTAGAGGTTGAGAAGATCGAGGTTTTAGATTGGCGTGGGGGGGAATTTCCGGAAATTGATTTAGCGATCGCATGTGGTCCTGGCACCTATATTCGCTCCATAGCCCGGGATTTAGGAGATGCCCTTGAAACCGGTGGTGTGCTAGCCGCTCTGACTCGTACTCGCAGCAGTGGCTTTGATTTAGCCGATAGTCTGACATTAGAAGAATTGACCGAACAGCTGGAACAAAGCCTATTCCAGCCAGTGTCCCCTAGTGTAGGTTTGGGGCACTTACCCTCTGTAACCTTGTCCGCTGATCAAGCCCGTCGCTGGTGTTTGGGACAGCGTATCTCTGGGGATGATACTCTTGAAACTCCCACAATTCCTTTGCAAGTGTATCACGAAGATGGCAGTTTTTTGGGTATTGGTAAGGTGATATCCTCAACCTCTGGGGTATTGCTGGCTCCTCAAATGGTTTTTGTTTGATGGTAGTTGATTGAATCGAACAGGACTTACATAGTAACTAGCTATATCATTAGCTGTTCTAGGTTTAGGTCGTAACCAAAGGAGCGGGGGGCGGATAAAGTAATTCAGGAATTTAGTTGATCTGTATCCCGTTTTTTGTAACCATTGCATTATGCAACGGTTATATTAGAGCGTATTGGGTATGGCAAACACTAAATCTGGCACTGTTCAAGACCTAGTTACGGTTCAGGAAGCTGCTGAAATCTTGGGTGTCTCCTCCGATACCATACGTAGGTGGGAAAAGAAAAAGCTGCTGAGGGCAAAGCGGTCTGAACGAAACTACCGCTTTTTTGATATTGAAGAGTTAAAACGAATTCAAAGAAAGTATCAAGGGCTAGCTACTGGGGTTGAGTTTCGTGTTCTAAAGAGCAAACCCACTAGCTTCAGAGTAATCGAGTTATTTGCTGGGTGTGGAGGCATGGCACTGGGTTTTGAGAATGCTGGCTTAACCACCAAGCTGCTGGTGGAGATTGATAAAGACTGCGTAAACACTCTGAAGCTGAATAGACCTTCCTGGGAAATCATACCTGAGGATATAGCCAACGTTGATTTTACCAATTACAAAGACAATGTAGATATTGTGGCTGGTGGGGTGCCCTGCCAAGCTTTCAGCTATGCCGGTCTAGGTAAAGGTTTTGACGATACTAGAGGGACGCTCTTTTTTGAGTTTGCACGATGCGTCAAGGAAGTACAGCCAAAAATAGCAGTGCTTGAAAACGTTAGAGGTCTGATCCAACATGACCAAGGCAGAACCTTATCCACCATGCTGCGAACCTTAGAGGATTTAGGTTACAACCCTACCTATAAGTTGCTCAGAGCGCAGTTTCTAGATGTTGCCCAAAAGCGGGAGAGGGTAATTATCATTGCGGTCAGAAAAGACTTAGACCTAAACGCAATATTTCCTCAGGAAAAGGACTACACTATTTCCCTGAGGGAGGTGCTCAAAGATTGCCCTAAATCAATAGGAGCAAAATACCCTACCCGCAAGAAAGAAATTATGGAGTTAATACCACCAGGAGGTTATTGGCGGAACTTACCAATAGAGCTTCAAAAAGAGTATATGAAAAAGAGTTTCTATCTCGGTGGCGGCAAAACCGGTATGGCTAGGCGGCTTTCTTGGCAAGAACCTTCCCTTACTCTAACCTGTAACCCAGCTCAAAAACAGACCGAGCGGTGTCATCCTGAAGAAACACGACCGTTGACAGTTAGGGAATATGCACGTATTCAGAGCTTCCCCGATGATTGGGAATTTACCGGTTCTCTATCATCGAGGTACAGGCAAATAGGTAATGCGGTCCCTGTTAATTTGGCTTACCACATTGGACGATGTCTGATTGCGATGTTGCAAGGGGAATTCGACCCAGAAACGATGGAGAAGTGTTGAACTTTGGCTTTTGCCCTTACTAACCCCAATTTTTTTGATAATACAGCAAAGGGAGCAGGGAGCAGGGAGCAGGGAGCAGGGAACTTCAGATTAAAAATTATCACAATTCATTTAAGATCGCTATTAGTCAACCAGACATGATATTACTAATATAGTGTTTGTATTTGAGATGTAAACCTAGGAGGTCTTGTTTTATTGTCCAATCAAACTCCAGACCTCTTTCCGATATTGCCTAGTAAGCATTCAGCTATCAGCTATCAGCTATCAGCTTTTGAATAAAACAGGTCAGCAAAAGTTTAATCTGAGTTATGTCACAGCGTTGAAGCCTGTGCCACAAACTAGAAGCCTGTGCCACAAAGCTGTTCGCGTAGCGTGAGCTTTTAGCTCACGGCTGACGGCTGACTGCTGAATGCTTATATTGCCTTTTTCAGCAATTGTGTTGATAACCCAGATACAAACGCTTTATGACTGTACAAAGCCAAAAACTATCACCCTTGAGACTAATACTAGTAGTATTAATATCGTTAGTATTAGTCGCTATTGTTGCCATAGGATCTACCTTTGCCCTTTCAGGAGAATCGTTGATGAAATTTCCAGGAAAACAACCCACCAATATTGGGATTCAGTCCTCAGGGCAATTAGCACCTTGCCCAAATAGCCCTAACTGTGTCAGCAGCTATAGCCAAGATGCCGAGCATGGTATTGAACCTTTAGCTTACAACTCAACCCCTACCGAAGCAATAGCTAAGCTAAAAACTGTGATCCAAAACCTAGAACGAACACAAATTATTGAAGAAACAGACAACTATCTTTACGCACAATTCACTACTCCTTTAATGGGGTTTGTGGATGATGTAGAATTTTTGTTGGATGACAGTGCTAAGGTAATCCATGTTCGCTCCGCCTCCCGTTTAGGAAAATCAGATTTGGGAGTTAATCGGAAACGGGTGGAAACAATCCGAGCGGAATTGAGCTGAGTGAATTAATCCCGTTGGTGGGCAGTGCCTAGCAACGGGATTGACTTGCTTATGTTATCTGTTTCTAGCACTGCCCACCCTACATCTTCAATAAATATAAACCCGTTGGTGGGCAGTGCCTAGCAACGGGATTGACTTGCTTATGTTATCTGTTTCTAGCACTGCCCACCCTACATCTTCAATAAATATAAACCCGTTGGTGGGCAGTGCCTAGCAACGGGATTGACTTGCTTATGTTATCTATTTATAGCACTGCCCACCCTACATAAACTCCCTAAAAAACCAGAACTACTTAATTTAATTGCAAACCGCTGTAGCTTGACATACTCTCTAGGCTTTGATAGTTTGGTTTTGGCGGTTAATTATATAACCAGTGTTGGCATCGAAATACTCCCAAAACTATTTCTGGATATATCCCAAAATATATTTTTTGGCGAAGCCGAATTGGTAATAATTACTGTTAGGTACCCCATTCAAAAAAATGGATAAAATAATCATGAAAAAAATTGCATCTCTTGTGGTTTCGTTATTGTTGGTATGCTTTACCTTGCTTGGTGCTGCATCCCCAGCCAATGCTGGATATCAGGCACAATTCTCTAACTCTGGAGCTACAGGTGGAGGACCACGTGTTAACTTTGGTACAACTGAAAATGCTACAAGTTACATGATTGTAGGAGCATACGGCAATATCAATAATATCGATACTAAGAATCGCCCTATAAAAATCTACTCTACTTCAAAGAATCCAATTACCATTCAGATCACTGAACTTCCTGATGCTTCTACTGCTCCGGCTGGTGCAGATTTCCAAAGTATTGTAATCGACAAGAATACTGGCAAGTTGTACATGAGTTGTTACTAAGTACTAGGCCCTAGGCACTAGGCATTAGTGGAATTTTGATTACCTAGGGTAGGCTATTGCTTACCGTTTGAATCTGAACCCACATTCTTCACTTCGTGAGGAATGTGGGATATATTTTTTGGGTAGATTAACTACTAATTGATGGATATAGCAATTCTACGACTTTGGACTTAACTAAATATAAAAATGCTATCAGGTACAACACATTCACAACAATTAGTAAGCTTTTACCTATCCAAGAGTGAATTATAGAGAAAGTAAAAATTGTTGCTACTAACACCAACAATTTTTCCACTGTGGATACGGTATAACCATGATGCTTGGGGTCCCAGTAAGAGAAAGGACTAATAAAACGATAGTTACTAACAGGAAAAAAGTGCCGGTGAGCATCATCGTTGTGAACTGGTAAATCTAATAAGGAGTGCAGTATCATACTCCAACAAAGAATTTCCCAAAGTTGCCATCCCCAGTAATGGCTGATCATCACTCCACACAGCGCTAGGGGCAGGGAATGAAAGGTAGCAACAAGGTTTTGCCAAAAGGGTAATTCGTAGGTTTGTGACCAAATCTGGGACTCTGGTTGACGACGAATTAATTTTGCCCAGATATAAAGGATAAAAATTGGTGCATCGGGTAAGATAGCACCAATTGTAATGGGTAAAGCTGCCTGAACTTGAGCCTGGTGATTCAAAACAGCAAGGTTAATAATGGCGTGGCTAGGAGTATTCAAAGGTTAGTTTGTTGATGAATTATAGTCTAGGGATATTATAGTTAGAGTCTGTTGATTAAAAAATAAAGTATATCCCTCACGGGTAAGCCCAAGCATCAATCAGCCTAGGCTGATTGATACAAAGACCTAAAAACTATTAACAAATTAACTCTGTTGCTTCTAAAGTCCTACGAGATTATAGGGGTTTCGATCCACGATCAACCGATATCTAGTCCAATGCATATTATGAGCAATTTTTTCTTAGGCTGATATCGTTATGAACTATACTGGTAAGGATGCCAAATCTTTTAATTATAAGAATTGAAATTGAGTAGCGAGTGATGAAATATCGAAGATTTGGGCGAACTGAGTTGCGAATGCCCGTTTTTTCCTGCGGCGGCATGCGGTTTCACTGCACCTGGGATGAGCTTTCTCCCTCAGAAATTCCCGAAAAAAATCAGATAAATTTAGAAGCTATTGTTCGTCGTTCCCTCGAAGTGGGAATTAATCATTTTGAAACAAGTCGTACCTATGGAACCTCTGAAATGCAGTTGGGATGGGCGCTTTCTAAGTTACCTAGAGACCAAGTGCTAATTCAAACGAAAATTACCCCCATTTCAGATTCCCACGAATTTCAGCGTCAAGTTGAAAAATCTTTATCTCTTTTGCAGGTAGACTATCTTGACCTGCTGACCCTACATGGAATCAATGATCCCCAAGCCTTCAAAGATAGCTTGTGTCCCGGAGGGTGCCTAGATCGGGCGCGGGAGCTACAAAAACAAGGAAAGGCTCGATATATCGGCTTTGCAACTCATGCTCCAACCGAGCTAATTGTTAAAACCATTGAAACCGATCGCTTTGACTACGTTAACCTGCACTGGTACTACATCAATCAATTCAACTGGCCAGCCATCGAAGCTGCCGATCGTCATGACATGGGGGTATTTATTATTAGCCCCTCGGATAAAGGGGGAATGTTGCATACTCCACCCAAGCGTTTGGTAGAATTGTGCCATCCCCTTCATCCTATGATGTTTAACGATCTGTTTTGTCTGAGGCATCATCAGGTCAAGACGCTGAGTTTGGGGGCTGCACGGCCGTCGGATTTTGACGCACATGTTCAGGTATTGGATTTGTTAGATCGGGCAGAGGAAATTTTACCACCCATTGTGGAGCGTTTGGAGAAGGCGGCGATCGCTCGTTTGGGAGAAGAGTGGTGGCGTACCTGGCATATTGGTTTGCCTCCTCATCATAAAACTCCCAAAGGGATTAATATACCGATGATTCTGTGGTTAAGAAATCTGGCGATCGCCTATGACCTGGTTGAATATGCAAAAATGCGGTACAACCTCCTTGGCTATGCCGATTTCTGGCATCCCGGTACTAGGGCTGAAAATATCAAGGAAATTGATTTAAGCGACTGTTTGCGCCATAGCCCTCACGCGGATAAAATTCCTGCTCTTTTAGACGATGCCCATCAACGCTTGGCAGGTGAACCGGTTCAAAAGTTGTCTCGCGACTTGGGGGGCGGCAAGTCCCGCACAAAGCAAGTATGGAGCTAGAGGGAATGAAGTGGTATCCCAAAACCTGAGTTATATAGTAAACACTTCTCTCCTGGATAATTGACTAGGGTATTCTAGCAGGGTGTATCTCACTTTTGCTAAAATACTCTAATTCTTGCCAAGTCGTGTTAATTACCGTTTTCAATTCAAGGTTAACGTCAAAACCAAATCAGCGTAAGCATTCTAACTCTCCCCTCCAGCGGCTGATTGGTTACGCTCAGCCCCATCGTTCCCTAATCTGGAAAGCGATCGCATGCTCAATCCTCAACAAAATCTTTGACCTAGCCCCTCCGGTCTTGATCGGGATGGCAGTGGATGTGGTGGTCAAACAACAAGATTCCTTGATTGCCCATCTAGGAGTAACGGATATCTTTAGCCAACTGGTATTGCTGGCATTCCTGAGCTTTATTGTTTGGGGATTGGAATCTGCCTTTCAATATGCTTACGAACGATTGTGGCGGAATCTGGCTCAAACCATTCAACACGAATTGCGCCTAGATGCTTACTCTCATCTGCAATCCTTGGAACTAGCGTATTTTGAAGATAGTAGTACAGGGGGATTGATGTCTATCCTGAGTGATGATATCAACCAACTAGAACGCTTTCTGGATATTGGTGCCAACGAAATTCTCCAGATATCCACAACCATTATTATTGTCAGTGCGGGCTTCTTTATCCTGGCTCCCAATGTGGCATGGATAACTGTGATCCCTATCCCCTTTATCCTCTGGGGTTCGATTACCTTTCAACGTCTGCTTGCTCCTCGTTATGCAGCAGTGCGGGAAAAGGTAGGGTTACTCAATGGACAGTTAGCGAATAATCTAACTGGGATTACTACCATTAAAAGCTTTACAGCGGAAGAGTATGAAACTAAGCGGATTGAGAGACAAAGTCTAGGGTATCAGTACACTAACCAGAAAGCGATCGCATTTTCTGCTGCCTTTGTCCCTTTGATTCGGATGTTAATCCTATTTGGGTTTACCGGAATTCTGCTCTACGGTGGTAAGTCCGCAGCAGCCGGGGAACTAGCTGTAGGCACCTACAGTGTCTTAGTGTTCATGACTCAGCGCTTGCTGTGGCCATTAACTCGACTGGGTAACACCCTCGATCAGTATCAACGAGCCATGGCATCCACCACTAGGGTAATGAATCTGCTGGATACCCCAATTGCCATGCACTCTGGCGATACACCATTGCCTAGGTCCGAGGTTAAGGGGGAATTGGTATTAAATAATGTTACATTTGCCTACCGTGATCGCCCCCCTGTGGTAGAAAATCTCTCCCTCCACATTCCAGCCACTGAGACTATCGCGATAGTAGGTTCCACAGGGTCTGGTAAAAGTACCTTAGTGAAACTGTTATTAAGACTATACGAAATCCAAGCAGGTTCGATAACCCTTGATGGAATTGACATCAGACAGCTCAAGCTCAAAGACTTACGCCATGCCATTGGTCTAGTTAGCCAGGATGTATTTTTATTCCACGGCACAGTAGAAGAGAATATCACCTATGGCACCTTTGATGCCACCACCGAGGAAATAGTTGCTGCCGCTAAGACCGCAGAAGCCCATGAATTTATCATGGAGCTGCCCCAAGGCTATGACACCATTGTGGGAGAGCGGGGTCAGAAACTATCTGGAGGACAACAGCAACGAATTGCGATCGCACGAGCACTATTGAAAGACCCCCCAATCTTGATTCTAGATGAAGCCACCTCCGCCGTTGATAATGAAACCGAAGCCGCCATTCAGCGCTCCCTAGAAAAGATTACCCAAAATCGCACAACCATTGCGATCGCTCATCGGTTGTCCACAGTCCGCAATGCTGATTGTATTTATGTAATCGACCAAGGCAAATTAGTAGAGCAAGGACGACATGAAAAGTTGTTAGAGCAACAGGGAATTTATGCCATGCTGTGGCGGGTGCAGTCTGGAGTGAAGAAATAGGAGTGTGGGGAGATGGGGAGATGGGGAGATTTTTATTAAGTTCGTAGGGTGGGTTAGGTGCGGCCATGATTTTGAGGAATTACCAATCAGTTTTTATCCGCACCGTAACCCACCTTCTTCAAATTTCGCCCCTGACTACTGACGCTTTGTAATTAATTAAACCCAACAAAGCTAGTGCAAATGTTGGGTTTGGTACCTCAACCAAACCTACAGGCTAAGGCGCACTTTATGCATGTTAAGAGTCTTTCCAACCAATGACTAATTTGGCGTACTTGATTTCTCCTTCCATATGTATGTCTGGGTATTTCTCATCCAGTTCCATCAAGAATAGTACAAAGGAGCGGGATTGAAGCTTGGCAGAGATATCCTCGAAGACTTCACTGACCCAGAACAGCTCCTCTTGGTCACAGGCATTGAGTATAGCCTTAGCCGTTATAAGATCCGAACCAATTACCTCGGTTAATTTTTCCCCGTAATCGGTGACTCTGGGATCGTTTACGTGTAGTTGAATCCTCTCTTTAAGGAGCCGCTTGACTTCTGCTATTTTGCTTTCCAGTAATTTAGGATTGTGGTTAGTCATTAGTTGGGAGTCTTTTTTAGATTTCTTTGATACTAGATTTTGAAGTGCGGAATGTAGATTCTGATCACCTTCAACAGTAAACCTTGGCCAAAAGGCCACGCTTCGCGAACAACCTGCTAACCTTGGCCAAAAGGCCACGCTTCGCGAACAACATCCTAACCTTAAACCTGCTAACCTTCAACCTTTTAACCTTCAACCTTCTAACCTTCAACATCCTAACCTTGGCCAAAAGGCCACGCTTCGCGAACAAACTCCTAACCTTAAACCTTCTAACCTTCAACCTGCTAACCTTCAACCTGCTAACCTTCTGCTAACCATAAAAAAAATAGCCGTAGAAATTATTTCCACGGCTGGCGGAAATCCACAGTAAGTCGATTTCACTACTTATGTTATGTGACTTTGTTCCATGACCAGTCCAATCCTTATCCTACTTGATTAGACCTGGTCTTATAGCTAGGGGGAAAACCCCCCAGCTGCTTAAAATCTTAATCCAGAATTAGGTACCTGGTCAAAGTACTAATCACTTCTCCAGGAATGCCACTCGGCTCAAGAGGAGTCCACTCATAAAGTTGTGCGTAGCCCTGGGTATACAGGGAATAGATAGTATTCATTACTGCCTTACGGGAGCCCTTAAGCCTGTGCTCAACCGGTTCTTTCTTCCCGAAAAAAATCTGAGAAGTATTCCCCGGAATTAGATACTCTGGATTATTGTCAGGATTCGGAACAAAGTCTGTAAACCTGATTAACAACTTGAATTCGTTTGCATATTATAATCATAATTATTATAATTATTTTTGTCAAGAGGTTTTATATTTGTTTTTAATAAAATAGGTATAAAAGTGTCATAATATTATAATATTGTGAGGAAATTTTGAAGTATGGTTATAGGAAATAAATAAGAAGAGTGTGGGGAGAGGTAAAAACTTTTTTAAGAGGTAATAAATATTAAGATAGCCTCTGAAATAGCCGCTACGCTATCGCTTTTTTTACTTTACTTTTACCTAGATTAATTATCAATTATACCCTTAATAAAAATCTGCCCATCTCCCTATCTCCTGATCTCCCTATCTCCTGATCTCCCTATCTCCTGATCTCCTTATCTCCTTATCTCCTTATCTCCCCATCTCCCCTTTTTTTATAAATATGAGATGCACCCTTATTAAGCCTAGTTATACTGATTGCGTCCAGCCATCACACCACCATCTACATCCCAGACCGCGCCAGTCACCCAACTGGCTTTCTCAGAAAGTAGATAAACCACAGCTTCAGCAATATCTGTAGGTTTTCCTACTCTGCCAATGGGATGGAAACTATTGAATCCTTCTAGGGCAGAATGGACTTGTTCTTTGGGGATGAAACCTTGGTAAATGGGAGTTTCTACTACTGCCGGAGATACCGCATTAACTCGAATATTATAGTTGGCTAGTTCCATTGCTAAATGTTGGGTTAGGGAATGTAAACCAGCTTTAGCCATAGAATAGGCAGAAGACGGAGTAGCTTCTATCGCTTGTTTCGCCCACATCGAGCCAATATTAACGATCGCACCAGCCTTGCCATTCTTAATCATATTTTTGACAATCCCCTGAGTGATGAAAAAGGTTCCTTTATTAATATCCAAATAGAGGTCATAATCCTTTTCTTCATACTCAATGAACGGTTTAGGGAGAAACACTCCTGCTGCATTGACTAGTAATGTGGCATCACTATGATTGACATTTAAACGATCAATTAAAGCATTTCTCATCTCTGGATCAGAGATATTAGCTAACTCACCAACTACCGTTCCATAGTGACTAAGTTCCGTTACTGCTTCTTCCAGTTTAGGCTGACGTGAGCCAATTAAAACCGCAGCACCACCCTGCTGAAGAATTAATTGAGCAACCGCTTTACCCATACCACTGGTGCCACCAACAACAATGATTTTTTGTCCCGCAAATGCTTGTGTCATGATTATCTCCTTAATTGATTGATTTTATTTTAGTTACCTACTAGAAGGTAGATATTGGAATAAAAAAAATTATTCCTTGATTAGCTGTCAGCGGTCAGCGGTCAGCGGTCAGCCTTCAGCGGTCAGCCTTCAGCCTTCAGCCTTCAGCCGTCAGCTTATTTTATTCAACAGTAAGTACCGTGGAATAGGCTTCGACGCTGTGACCCATAGCCCATTAGCTGATAGCTGATAGCTGACCGCTGATAGCTGATAGCACCTCAAGTAGCGCTTAAGCTAATTGCTGACCGCTGATAGCTTCTCTTCCAGACATGCACCAGTAATCTGATCAAAAGCAGCACTACTATCTTCCGCTACCCGGGCTAATAATTGCGCTCCTTGTAACAGCCCATTGAGGAGGAACATAGTCTTGTTGTTTAATTGTGGAAGTATACCAGTGGTGTACACATAGTTGAACTTCATAATTATTTTTTACTTTTGTTATATTTTTAGTAAGTGGCTGTTGGACTGACTG
>NZ_JAAHGN010001090.1:0-2466 GCF_010672485.1 Moorena sp. SIO2C4
AATGGTATAGCTCAGGGAACAGGGAATCGGGAATCGGGAATCGGGAATCGGGAATCGGGAATCGGGAATCGGGAATAAAAAACTTTGTTAATCTATCTGGTTAGCTGCTAATTACAATATCCTATTCCAAGTGAATTCATTGTGGCAAGTTAATTAAGGGAAAGCAAAAATAAAGGCAAGAGGCATGCTAGAGGCAAGAGTTAATCAAGTCCATAACCATTGAAATTATGATTGATAAAAAAAACACCAAAAAAATCGATATTTTTCCTAATATAACCGACTCCCGACTCCCGACTCCCGACTTCCTGTTCCATTTTGTCAACTAAATCTCTCTAAAATAATTATGATACTTAACGCGATTTTAGTGCGATCAATCCTTGTTGGTGCTTGGTCTTTTGTCAAGAGCAAACTACCACCAGAAGGAAGACGAAAACTAGGAACATTCCTAGGACGAATGGCTCAAAAGCCTCTAATAACTAGTCTAGTGCGTTGGTATGATCAACGGTCAGTAGATGCCTATCTGATTTCATTTCCTAAATCTGGACGAACTTGGCTCAGATTGATGATTGGACGGGCACTAGAAAAGCACTTAGAGCTAACTGACCCCAAAATTATGGAGAGAATTTTGGAGTTGGAAACCTTAGCGCCATTGCACCCTGATGTCCCAAAAATTCGAGTTATTCATGATGATGAACCAGAATGGAAAAAGCCTGATGAACTTGTTCAAAGTAAAGCCAACTATAAAAATGCTAAAGTAATTTTATTAGTCCGAGACCCTAGGGATGTAGTAGTATCTATCTATTTTGAACATACTAAACGGGTGGGACACTATGCCCACATCATGCAGCAAGTAGACTCTCTGAAGCAGTATGCTGAACGAATTAAACCCTATGAAGGGGATTTGCATAGCTTCATCCATGAGTCAGTGGGGAGCTTTGATACTTTAATTAGCTATTACAATATATGGGAAGCTAATCGCCATCTCCCGAAAGATTTTTTGTTGGTGCGTTATGAAGATATCAAAACAAATACCCAAAAAGAACTGAGGCGGGTTTTAGAGTTTTTAGGAGTTAAATCAGTTCGGGATGAAGTAATTGAGGAAGCTGTCAACTTTGCCTCCTTTAAGAATATGCGGCAGATGGAAAAAAACCGGACATTTAAATCGGATCGTTTGACACCAACTGACCAGCAAGATCAAGAGTCTTACAAAACTCGTAAAGGAAAAGTTGGAGGATTTACTGAATATTTAAATAACGAAGATATTGATTATCTGAATCACCAAATGGAGGAACATTTATCGGATTTTTACCAGTATAAACCCTGAAGCTGTTGTGGGTTATCAGGTGTGGGGTGTGTAGCGATCGCGTAGCGTGACCTGTGGTCAATCCCGTAGCGTGACCTGTGGTCAATCCCGTAGCGTGACCTGTGGTCAATCGCACTCAAGACAAGTGGGCTTATTCACCAGACTAGACTAAACTAGTGTATATATCTAGCTAGCTAATAGGCTAGTAAAAATGATTCTTAACCAAAACTTCCAGGTAATTGAGAATGCTGCCCAAATTGATGACCAATTTTGTTTAAAATTAGGACCGCAAGCTAAGGCAAAAGTCTACCGAGTATTGATTAACGATACAGGACAAATCCTACTCGACCCAATTCCAGAAGAAGAACAGTGGTTATGGCAAAATCCCGAAACCCTGGCGCAGGTGAAACGGGGTATCCAGCAAGCAGCAGAAGGTCAAGGAAAATATTTAGGTGATTTCGCTCAATATGCTAGCCTGGATATTGATGACTAGTGGATTTTCAATAATTAAACTATCAGCGATTAGCGCTACTTGAGGTGCGATCGCGTTCACCTATCAGCGATCAGCCTATGGGCTAGGGGCATGCTACACGGAACAGCTAAAGGCGAAAAGCCACACTAAACCGAACAGCTGTTGAATAAAATAGCTGACCGCTGACCGCTGACCGCTGACCGCTGACCGCTGAACGTTGAACGCGCACCCGTGCGCTTCGCGCATAGGCTTACAACTTCACTAGTCTTCCTCAAGATACGGAAATCCGAATCCCTATCGGTGGACAACCCCATATGTCGTATCAAAAATAATCCCTCAGAATCGTTAAAGGGACATTCATATAAATGTAGCTATACCAGTCAATAACCCCACCCTGTTGAGGGATGGGGCTTGCATAAACAACCAATTATGCGTGTTTGACTAGACCATTTGAGCCGAATTTTGGAACGAACGCTTGGATGCTTCCCCAGTTCAAGTCTCTTCAAGACTGTGTTGTCAGTCGCTGTTAGACAGGACATCTTAAATTCGGTGGTCCAGGGGACGGGTCAAGTGCCCAAATACTTTTCTCGTGAGGTTTATCACCATGTTACGAGTTCCAGTTATTTCACCTGATGGAAGACCATTGATGCCTACAAAAGCCTCTCGTGCTCGGCGTTGGCTTAATCAAGGA
>NZ_JAAHGN010001091.1:0-2463 GCF_010672485.1 Moorena sp. SIO2C4
CTTGGGGCGTTGCTTAATAATGGCATGATTTTAAGAGTAGGTGCGCGCCTCCTAGGGCTAGTAAATCGCCCTTGGGTCGTATGTAGCATGGGCATCTTGCCCGTTACAATATATTTTCTGGCGGGCAGGATGCCCACTCTACTCCTATTCAAAGGAAGACTGACGCAACGCCGGTAAATCAAGTCTTGAGGTTCCAATTGGGACTCTTAAAAATATATGGCGACAAGCTCAAATAGATGAGGATAAAATCTAATGCGCTATGCAGTTGTTATTGAAAAAGGAAAAAATAGCTACGGTGCTTATGTTCGAGATCTTCCTGGGTGTGTTGCGGTGGCAGAAACATTAGAAGACGTTAAACAATTAATTACTGAGGCAGTGATGTTTCATTTGGAAGGATTGAAAGAAGATGGATTAAGTGCTCCTGAATCAGTGTCATTCTGTGAGTATATTGAGGTGGCTTAGGGCACACCCATCACACTCAACCAGAAACAATCCCTTGCCGTAAGTACCTGGACAAAAATAAACTTCACTATATTAACTTATGTAAAGTTGCCACAAGTCCCTCTGCTCCCTGCTCCCTGCTCCCTGTTCCCTATTTCAACAGTTAATTTTGCTTTTGTCCGACTACTTATCAGATTAGATTAGTAATTTATGATGTGAAACAGGAGGTAATTGTTCAATGGCTGTAGAGCAATATCGCCAGTATATTCGACATCTTCTTTCCGAACGTGCTCAACGGGCTTCACGGCAAACAATTGCGCCAGAATACGTAGGTGCGCGCCTCCTAGGGCGAGTAAATCGCCCTTGGGTCGCACCTGAGGTTCAGACCGTCTTTGATACAGAGCAGGATCACTACCAACTGCTGTATGTTGGTTGGCGTGGGAATAAACGTGATTTTGGCTGTGTTTTGCATCTTGATATCAAAGGTGGAAAAATTTGGATTCAGCATGATGGCACGGAAGAGGGACTTGCCAACCGATTAGTGGAAATGGGAGTGCCAAAAGAAGATATTGTTTTAGCTTTTCATGAACCTGAAGTACGCCAGTTTACGGGTTTTGGTACAGGTGAATAGATTGTCAATTAATCTATCGGTATCATTATCAGTAGTGGTTTTGTTAGGTTTTATTTTTTAAGCCAATTTTCCGAATGTAGTAAGTAATTTCTTGGAATTGCTATTTAGTAGTAACCCTTCTCTGTCTTCGACATCTGAAAGGTCTTCCACCATTTCTACTAAATAACCGTTTGGTTCTGCTACACACCAACAATAGGGATTAATTTTGTCCGGATGTCCTTCTGGTAAATCTGTTGCCACCATAGTTTGATAATGCCTAGCAATAAGTTTCGCTAACCACAAATAGTCTTTCCCTAGTGAAACTCCCTTTCTATAGGAAATAGTGATATCCATAGGAAAACCTATGTCATAGTCGTTTATCATTACAAAGGCTTCAGCTTGACTATCAGGATAGTTTAAGGTTTCACATCTTAGAGGATATCTGAAAAGTTTTTTGATACTGAATTTTGCCCCCCTGACCCCCCAACTTTGGGGGAAGAGTCAATTTGCTTCTAAAAGTCCCCCAGAATTGGGGGATTTAGGGGGCTTGGATGTAGCAAATGAGACTTCTCAGACAACCTCTTAAATCGAGGCTTTTAGACAAAAATTGAATCAACTCATATTCATCTACTACTTTATTTAGGTAAAATTGTATTTCTGTAGACAACATCACTTACGGAGGTTTGCATAACTATCAGGTACACAGAACGGGCTAAGATAGGATTACATTATCTTATGAAGCTTTTTGATATGACAAGTTTATTACAGTATGTCACGAATGAGCAGGGGGAAAGAGTTGGGGTTTTATTGGACTGGAACACCTATTCTCGACTCGCTAATCCATTAGGGTTGGATGAGGAGTGTTTGCTTGGTTTGAGTGTAGATGAGTTAGAAGCACTGGCAAGTTGTAAATTGGCTGTGGCAGATCAAACTCGTTTGGATGATTTAGTGGCGAGAAATGTAGAATCATTGCTCTGCACTGATGAGGTGGCTGAGTTAGAGGACTTGTTGGGAAAGGCGGATCAATTGACAATTCTCAAAACTCGCGCCAGATATAAACTCTCTGTGCTTAGAAAATGTTTCAACGGCAGGGTGAGCAGTTGTAGGGTGGGCAAAGACCGTTTAGTTTTTTTTGATAATTCTAGATACTATAACTTTGCCCAACCTACTTTTTGTTATTTTCAGTTTACATTCGGATTGAGTTACAGCGACAAATTCGTAATCGCTTTAGTTATTCTATTTATCGGCAATTTTAATTATTATTTTTCAGACGTTGAGCGAGTAGACAATCCTCAAAGCTCAATGCTTATTCGTCTAGGAAGTTGGAAATTGCCATTTCAATGGTAGCTTCGAGGGAACATTCCAATTCACTAGACTTTTCATTGAGTGCAACTTTGATGTAGTCAGGCAAA
>NZ_JAAHGN010001092.1:0-2458 GCF_010672485.1 Moorena sp. SIO2C4
TCAGGTTTTGAGCAAGGGACGACCATCTTCTACAGCACTAATAATTTGGCTGACCATGTTAGCTTGGACTTCCACCCCAGCCGTTGACTCCCGGATGGTAGTGTCATTACTGTAGGGGGTGTAGAAAAAGTCATTTAAACTAACCGCAGTTGCACCAATTAAAACGATGGAATCATTGATCAAGTGATCTGGAATGTTATCTTCCAAAACGTCGGTCATGGTTACCATGCGGAAGGTTCCCGCTGGTCCGCGATAGTTCAAGAAAATCTGGTAACCGCCATGATCGATTCCCACATAACCACCGTCATTGCTGGCCAAAGGGCGAAACATGGCCTTGCCCCACTGGAAAATTCTGGGATCTTGCTGTAATGGTTCAGGAAAAAGGTTTTTTGACTCTAGATAAATCCCCGCTAGGAGCATACTAAAGGAGGGCTGTAGGCGATCATTTACCTTCAGAGAAAGTAAGCTGCGCCGCAGGATACCATCCGTATCGTTTACGACATTATTGGCACCCACTAGACCACGTTCACTGAGAATCCGTGGAGGAGGCACCGCATTGTTAGGGTTTTGTTGATCGATGTATTCGATAGCAACTAAGTTAGGTGTGGTTTCAAACACCCTGAGTAAGTCAGCATGACCAGGTTCAACCGGAAAATCCCGATACAGGTCAAGACCAATGGCTGCAGGGTTTTGAGCGTTGATTTTCTCTAAAACTTGGGCAAGCATCCGATCAGTGATTGGCCACCGTCCAGCACGCTTTAAATCTGCCTCAGTCATAGCCACAATCACAATCCGTTCATCCGTAGGTTCCTTCGGACGCCAACAAAAGTATTGGTCGAGAGCAGCTAGTTCGTAAGGCTGTAACCAGCCGAGTAGCCTGAAAGCGATCGCAATTCCAGCCACCACCGGTGTAGTAATTAGAACACCGCGCCATTCCCATAGTTGTTGTTTTAGTGGTTGCCACATATAGCAGTTTTAAATTAGGTGAGGTATAGCAGAAGTCAGAAGTCAGAAGTCAAACTCTTGCGCTTACAAAGGGTGTGAGACTTTTGTCATGTCCTAACTGCCCTGGCGACTGCTGTACTTTCGTTCTGGGTTTTAGGGACTTCGGAGCAGGGACTTCGGAGCAGGGACTTCGGAGCAGGGACTTCGGAGCAGGGCAGAAACTTCAGATGTACCTCACGCTTACTAGGAAACTATTATTACGGTTGAACCCTTACTGGACTAACTACAAAGCTCTGTCTTAGCTTTGGGTCGATTCACCCTCCCCACACTTCCGGGAGTGATAGATTTACATCAAAAAACTGATAGCTGATAGCTGATAGCTGATGTTGACAATGTCCTATCCCATTTTAACAACTTTCTCAGGGTTATCTCATCCTTTTCAAAGACTCAGTTAAGTTAGATTAAATACCTTAAATAATAATTAAATAGAGTGGAATTAAACCAACACTGTTTTAGTTTAATTCTGTCTACGGACTTACGAGTCAGTTCTGATATTCGGGAGAGTTCTGTGATGAAAGATATCAAAAAAACTGTAATGGTAAGCGCTGCCTTGACTAGTGTCTTGGCTCTAGGTTTAGGTGTAGCATCTGAAAACGCCTTGGCCGGGAAGCCAGGAATGGAAAAATGTGCTGGTATCGTTAAGGAGGGGATGAACGATTGTGGCACCAGCAAGCATGATTGCGGCGGGATGGCTGCGGTAGATAGCGATCCCGAAGAGTGGATCTACGTTCCTGAAGGCACTTGCGACAAGATTGTTGGTGGAACTATTGTACCACCAAAAACCTCCAGCCAGGAAACTGAAAAGCCAACTGAGAGTGCCCAAGCCAATTAAACAAAGCTATCAGCAGGCTGCGCACTCAGCTATCAGCTTATGAATCATGGCTGAGTAGTGTTATGTACACCGATCCCCCCTAACCCCCCTTAAGAAAGGGGGGAATTAGATTCAGTTGAGTAGTGTTATGTATACCGATCCCTTAAGAAAGGGGGGAATTAGATTCAGCTGAGTAGTGTTATGTATACAGAACCCTTAATAAAGGGGGGAATTAGATTCAGTTGAGTAGTGTTCTGTATACCGATCCCCCCTAACCCCCCTTAAGAAAGGGGGGAATTAGATTCAGCTAAGTAGTGTTATGTATACCGATCCCCCCTAACCCCCCTTAAGAAAGGGGGGAATTAGATTCAGCTAAGTAGTGTTATGTATACCGATCCCCCCTAACCCACCTTAAGAACCAATTCTCCTCCACATCCACCTATTAAACAATCCTGTTGAAGATAAGGGTTTTGGGTGGGAGGGCGAAAGAAAACACGTCTTCACAGTTAGATTTCAATTTACAAGTGACTACTAGACCGGTTTCCGGCCGTAATTCCGGACAAGGTCACCACCAGATGCCGACCTTGTTCTAAAATTACGACCAGTACACATTCTTAACTTTTAACAATGATTATTTATTGG
>NZ_JAAHGN010001093.1:0-2455 GCF_010672485.1 Moorena sp. SIO2C4
AGCCCGTGGTTTGACCTGGTATATTCCTGATGAAGAGCAAGGTTTGATTACTCGGGCTCAACTCAAAGCCCAAATTACTGCTGCTTTAGGGGGTAGAGCGGCAGAAGAAGAAATTTTTGGTGAGGCTGAAGTGACTACTGGTGCTGTTGGGGACTTGCGACAAGTTACCTCGCGAGCACGGCAGATGGTAACCCGCTTTGGAATGAGTGATTTGGGTCCTCTGTCCTTAGAAGATCCAGGGGGAGAAGTCTTTCTAGGGGGTAATGTGATTAATAGGGCTGAGTACTCAGAGAAAATTGCTGCCCACATTGATGCCCAAGTTCGCACAATTGTGCAGCATTGCCATGGCCATGCTCGTCAGTTAGTCCGGGAAAATCGGGTAATCATTGACCGATTAGTAGACCTGTTGATAGATCAAGAAACTATCGAAGGAGACCAGTTACGCAAAATTGTAGAAGAACACACCCAGATGTGCAAGGAACAATTGGTAGTTTCGTAGTTTCTAGTTAAACGATCAAAGGCATGCATGTTTGAAACATGTTAATGGTTAATGGTTAATGGTTAATGGCCATTAACCATTAGCATTTGTCCCAATCAAGCTCGTGTTTTATACATTGCACGCAGCACCTGGGCTGGGTCAACATATTGCTTGCCATACTTCAATCCCCAGTGCAGATGAGGACCAGTGGTACGACCAGTCATCCCTACTCGACCGATTCTGGCTCCAGAAGGCAACAGTTGGCCTTCCTTGATCCGAATCCCACCGGAGTTGTCAATTAAATAGCGAGTACCTCCATTTTTAACTGCGTATCCTTTCATGTGACAGTAGATGTGCTGCCACTTGCCCGATTGGATAGTTATTGAGGTGCCGCAAGCAGTACCATCAGAAATTTTAATTACTTTACCACTCCACCAGTTACGGATATAGCTTCCTTCAGGGGCAGCTATGTCTAAACCTCGGTGGAATTCCCATCCAGAACCTCTAGGAGAGGGTCGGTAACCGAAGCCAGAGGTGTAGCCCCGGAAGTTTTCTACGGGAAAGGAACCCCCTTTGGCAAAACTTCTTACTCCGGCTACCAAGGTTGAGGGAGGTTCTGATGCAGTTACTGGCTGGCTGGGGAAACTCGAATGGGTACTTAAACCGATTGAACTTGTTAAACTCAGTCCAGCGAAAATTAGAAGCCTTGATAAATAACCACTGCGCATTAGTTCTAGTCTGGCTTTAGCTAGTTAGGGGTCTTTCCATCATTCAACTCCTTGGGGACTCCCGTTATAGCCCAAAGACAAGTGCGGGAGATGGGGCGTATAAAGTGCGGACGCAGGTGACCCACACAGCCCCTTGGGAATTGAAGATCAAGTTGATTGCGATTCTTGATAATTTTAGCTAGTATAAATCTGGCATAAATTGATTTAATGCGCTCTTTCGCGTAGCGTCTCCTACGCAGAAAAAAGCACCGGTTCTTGTGCAAGCTGAAAAGCCTCTGCTAGAAACATGAACCATAAAAAAAACATACAAGTAAGCCCGATGATTTTATCGGAGGGTGTAGAGGCTGTTTGAATCAGCCAGTAAGAGTTTTATGCTCTTAAGAATCCCCTGCTGTAATCTTCGCCAAAGCCGACGCTACGCGAAGGATTTAGCGGTTTGATTGTCAATTATATCCCTCCAGATCACCTACCATCAGCAGGGTGTTTGGGTTGTTTTAGGTATTTATCAAAATCTTGAGTTTTGTTAAGATACCTCAAGAGGCTAATACACATTTAACTTGCACAATTTAAGGATTAGATTTTTTGTTAAGGGTTGACCTTTGACTAACCTTTGTGCGCGTGTCTACTGTGCGCGTGTCTACCGTTAACCGTTAACACTAAAGCGATCAACTCAAATAGAGATGTTAAATGTTGGTTAACTTAGTCATGAACTTGCCCCAGCCTACCCTATCCGTGAACTGATGCTGACTGAATTTTTGCCCTTCCGATTCGAGGTGGATACTACAGCGATCGCAGGAGCATCTTTGTGGTCTCTAGCGCTATATTTAAGCCTCTCGTCCTTGAGGCAATGGATTATGGAGCAATTGAACCGCTGGTTTAACTTTGCTGAGGGATTCTTTTACATCTCGGCTCAGGAATTTGAACGAACCCGTAAGGTCAGAGAATCTCAAAACGCTTTCTATGCGTCAATTGTCAGCATTTTGCCTTTTTTAGTCATTGGTGCAGTTTGTAACTACGCCGTGGAAATTAGCCTCGGACACAGTTGGGCAATCAGTATCGGGATTATTGCTTGTATGAGCTGTGGTGTGTATGAATTAGGGCGTCAGTCTGGGAATTGAATTTAGGAGTAAATCACTAGAACATCAGACTAACATGAATCAATTATACCAGCAATTGTGGCTATGCCTTAGAAGAAAAACTCAAACCTGGAGGTTTAACTCAAATCTTGGCAGAAAGGCTTTCGGCTTAA
>NZ_JAAHGN010001094.1:0-2450 GCF_010672485.1 Moorena sp. SIO2C4
AGTTAAATTCAACAACCTTTATAGTTTTTAATTGGGATTTTATTGACTTGATTTCGTTTATGAATTGGTTCCATGCGGTGTTTTAAAAAGCCACCACCACGGTTTGCTAACACAGCTTGAATTTCAGGCCCCCACTCGCTATTGCCGTGGTTTCCCCCACTCGCTATTGCATCAAGACAGGAAATCAGAGTTGTGTCTAGGTTCAGGGCACCAAAGAGGATATCAAATGCATGTGATCAGCTATCGACGTTTGCGGGAATTTAGTGAAAAACACGCTGATTGCCATGATGCTCTCGATAACTGGTATAAGATTGCCAATCAGGCTACTTGGTCTAACTTAGTTGAGGTACAATCAGTTTTTAGAAAAGCTGAAGCAGTAGGAAATTTTACAGTTTTTAATATTAAGGGGAATAAGTACCGCTTAATTGTAAGTATAGATTATGAAAAGCATTTAATTTACATCAAGTATATTCTGAATCACGCAGAATACGACTATAATAACTGGAAGAATGACCCTTACTTTTAATCAAAAGCCATACAAAAAACTGTTAATTAAATATCAACCTAAAATGATTAAAACAGAAGAAGAGAATGAAAAAGCTTTAGCTTTTGTAGAAGAGTTGATGCACCGACCTAAACGAACACCAGAAGAAGATGAAATTTATGAATTGCTGATTACATTAATTGAAAAATTTGAACAAGACTATTACTCACCAGGGATTAGATCTGAGCCTCAGTCTATGTTACTTTTTTTAATGGATCAAAAAGACATAAAACCAGCGGATTTAGTGGGAATTATTGGCTCTAAAAAAACCGTTGATGACATCGTTAATGGAAAGCGAGAAATTAGCAAATATCAAGCCAAAACCTTGGGAGTTTTTTTTCAAGTTGATTCCAGTTTGTTTATGTGAAAAGCGCTCACCAATTGCTAAAACTTCATTTCGATTCGATGTATAGAGTTTTCCATACTTATCAGGTACACAGGAGTTTTTAACTATTACCTATTCCCTGTTCCATAAAATCATAAAATTATCTAGCTCAGCCAATGGCTTTCCTTAAAAACCCATAGCTAGTAATGCTGGGCGGAAGTTAAAATTCAAAATTATTGCATACTTATTATATAAGTGTTTCGCTCTTTTTGAAAGGTATCTTTATTTCCGCCGTGCCTTACTAGGGGGTTGCTAAACTAAGGAATGATCTTAAGTAATGATATTAAGTATAGTTGGGTCAGTTACCGATTACTTATTACCCATTCCCCATTACCTATTACCTTAAGTCTCACTCAATACCCAATTCACTAAAGTACGAACTGGAAAGCCAGTCGCACCAGAATTATTACAACCATTTTCTTTATCAGTCCAAACTGTTCCAGCAATATCGATATGTACCCAAGGCGTTTCCTTAACAAATTGCTTCAAGAACAAGGCTGCCGTAATCGAACCAGCTGCACGGGGTCCAGTATTTTTGAAATCAGCAATTTGAGACTTTAATCCCTCAAAGTACTTCTCTTCCATGGGCATCTGCCATAATTTTTCACCAGCCGCTTCTGCCGCATCTTTAAACTGTTGCGCTATTGTTTCATCAGTGGTCCATAAACCAGCAATATCATTTCCCAATGCTACAACACAGGCACCAGTCAAGGTAGCTAAATCTGCGATCGCATCCACCTCTAATTTTTCCGCAAACACTAAAGCATCTGCTAGGGTTAGTCTTCCTTCGGCATCCGTATTATTGACCTCAATCGTCTTACCATTAGAAGCAGTAAGAATATCCCCTGGGTGCATGGCATGACCACTAATCATATTTTCCGTGGCCGCACTGATAAAGTGAACCTCGACATCCGGCTTCAACTGGCCAATTGCCTTAGCAGTCCCCAAGGTAGCCGCCGCCCCCCCCATATCCATTTTCATAGTCTCGATGCCACTACCAGCACCTTTAAGATTCAAGCCACCGGAGTCAAAGGTTAAGCCCTTACCCACAATCGCTAATTTGCGTTTTGGAGTACCATCAGGTTTATAGGTCATATGAATAAACTTGGGAGGCAGATCTGAGGCTTTGGCAACCCCAAGAAAAGCACCCATTCCCAGTTCTTCACAGGCTTCCCTGTCCAAGATTTCCAGGGAAAAACCATACTCTGAGGCCAGCTCCTCTGCTGTCTGAGCCAAACTAATTGGTGTCACCTCATTAGCTGGTGCTGCTACCAACTCTCGTGCCAAAATTACACCTTCACAGATTTTCTGAGCCTTATCAATCCCTGCTTCTTGCCCAGCCAATGCCAGTAAATCAATCTGTTCCAGCTTTGCGCCCTTATCCTCGGATTCCGACTTAAAGCGATTGTCTTGGTGTAGAGCCAGGATTATCCCCTCAGTGATCCCTTGTGCCGTTGCTATGGGGTCATCATTAACCACCGGTAAGCTAATTCCAAGAGTTGTAATCTTTTGCTGTTTCGA
>NZ_JAAHGN010001095.1:0-2444 GCF_010672485.1 Moorena sp. SIO2C4
TCCTTATCTCCAAACATCACTCAACTACTATTACACCGATGATTCTGTAAGTATTCAAGGAGGTGGAGGAACCACCGATACATGATGAAGCACTAATACAGGAGGAGACACTAATACAGGAGGAAGCACTGAGCCAAAGCTGACTGGCATCAAAACCAACAACACCGATCTCTACAACAAAATTAAGACTGAACTAGCTAAACAGCGAGTCGTATTACCCCCAAGTGCAGCCGTAGCAGGGGTATATGCCAGGGTAGATCGGGACAGAGGAGTTTGGAAAGCACCTGCTAATGTCAGCTTGGCATCGGTACTTGCGCCTACGGAAAAAATTACCAACGAGGAACAGGAAAATCTCAACGTTGATCCCACCGCTGGTAAATCCATCAATGCTATTCGCAGTTTTACCGGAAAAGGAACTTTAATTTGGGGAGCAAGGACTTTAGCGGGTAATGACAATGAATGGCGCTATATCCCTGTGCGCAGACTGTTCAATCTGATTGAAGAATCGATTCAGAAAGCCACTGCATTTGTGGTCTTTGAGTCTAACAACACCATCACCTGGCTGAAAGTGAAGTCCCTAATTGAAAATTATCTAGAGGGATTATGGCGACAAGGTGCCCTGGCTGGTAGCACTCCTGAACAAGCTTTCTTTGTTAATATCGGACTGGGTAAAAGCATGAGAGCACAGGACATTTTAGAAGGACGGATGATTGTGGAAATTGGTCTGGCAGCAGTTCGTCCGGCTGAGTTCATTATCCTGAAATTCTCCCATAAATTACAGGAAGCATAGGGGGAATTCAAAATTCAAAATTCAAAATTCAAAATTGTAAGCATTCAGTGGTCAGCGGTCAGCATTCAGTGGTCAGTGGTCAGCAGTCAGTGGTCAGTGGTCAGCAGTCAGCGGTCAGCGGTCAGCAGTCAGTGGTCAGCTTATTTTATTCAAAAGCACCGATTGCGCTACGCGCATTAGCTGTTCGCGTAGCGTGCGCGTAGCGCTTAAGCTGATAGCTGTTCGCGTAGCGTGCGCGTAGCGCTTAAGCTGATAGCTGATAGCTTAAACTAAACCTAAAGTAATTAAGGATAAATAAATCATGGCAGACACAGTAGAACAAATCAAAAATACTTATCCAATTCCCGTATTTTATTACCGAGTCACCATCGCTGGAGATAATTCCTATGCTTTCTCAGAGGTATCGGGATTAAGCATTGAATACGAAACGATTACTTATCGAGATGGCCTGAGTTATAAAGAAGGGGCAAAGTACATGCCAGGATTAGACACTCCCATTAACCTAACCCTACAGAAAGGAATTGTCAGACAAGACAGCTATTTATTTGATTGGTTTAACACGATTAACCTCAATACCGTCGAAAAGCGAGATCTTACTATTGAATTGTTAGACGAGTCAGGTGAACCAGTTGTATCCTGGGAAGTTATAAATGCTTTCCCTAAGAAATTAGATGCACCGTCATTTAATGCCACTAGCAATGAAGTGGCTATTGAAAGTTTAGAACTAATGGCTAATACTCTCAAGGTTAATAACCCTCCATTATAATCATTAGACTTCTCTCTTCTCTCTTCCCTGCTCCCTGCTCCCTGCTCCCTGTTCCCTAAAACCCAATACTTTGTAGTTCATCGAATTGAAAACCGCTGTAAGTGATGGCAGATAATTTCCCCATTCCGGAACTTACTTTGACTGAAAATCCCCCGGTTGGATTTAATTTTATGGTCGTCTTTTTCATTGCTGGAATTGTGCCTAATCCCTTAGATATTCGCTTTCAAAAGGTATCGGGAATTTCTGCGGAAATAAGCACAACGGACATCCGTGAAGGGGGTGAAAATATTTTCAGACATCGTTTGCCTAATCAGGTTACCTATAATAATCTGGTTTTAGAAAGAGGAATGGTGATTGGCTCTCCTCTGAATGTAGAGTTTAACGTTGCTATGAGTACCATGAAATTTGCTCCCAGCAATGTCTTAGTCATTTTGCTTAATGAAAACACTGCTCCTGTTTCTAGTTGGTTATTTAAGAGAGCTTATCCAGTAAAATGGACGACATCTGACCTAGATGCTAATGCCAATGCTGTGGTTATAGATACGATGGAATTAGCCTATGCCAGATTTCAAAGTGTGAGGATTTAGCTATGCCAGTGGAAATCAAAGAATTAATTATTCGTGCCAACATTGTGGATAGTAAGGATACTAATTCAGAATCCCAGATTGAAGGGACTTCTGGACAGAAACAAGAAATCATTGCTGCTTGTGTGGCACAGGTACTGAAAATACTGGAGCGGAAACAAGAGAGGTAAGGTAAGGAAGTGTGGGGAGGGTGGGGAGAGGGGGAGATAGGGAGATAGGGAGATAGGGAGATAGGGAGATAGGGAGATTTTTATAGCAGAAGTCAGAAGTCAGAAGTCAGAAGTCAGAAGTCAAACTCTTGCGC
>NZ_JAAHGN010001096.1:0-2439 GCF_010672485.1 Moorena sp. SIO2C4
TGGCTTTGCGGCTAGTCCCTATAAAACTCCAGAGGAAGTGGAACGAATGGTGGCTTTAGCTGTGGAGATTGCTAAAGGTAGCCGCCTTTCTTAGCAAACACAGGTAAGATTAGCCCCAGTAAAAGCGTATCGCGATACCTATATTACTCCGATCGAAATTGACCCGTTTACTATACCGATTACTGAGAAAGCAGATTTACTATTGCGTATCAATAATCAATTGCTTAGCTATAGCGATCGCGGAATTAAAAAGGCTTACTCTTTCCTGCGTTTTACTCGTGAAGACAAGATTTTTGCGTCTACTGTTGATTCCCTAATTGAACAGACTATCTACCGCAGCTATCCAGGTATGGGTTGTACAGCAGTTGCTAATGGGGATGCTCAAAGCCGTAGCTATGAGCGTCCACCTTTAAATATCGGTTACGAGCATATTCAACCCCCAGACCTTTTGAATCAGGTAGAACGGGTAGCAGAAGAAGCAATAGAGAAGGTTCATGCTCCTAAAGGATCTTCTGGTATTCGCAGCACTCTGATTCTGAAGCCTAGTCATCTCCACCTAACGATTCATGAATCGGTGGGACACCCTACGGAACTAGATCGGGTGTATGGCTATGAGTCGAATTTTGCTGGTACTAGCTTTGCCACTACTGATAAATTGGGCAAGCTGCAATATGCTGCTCCTTGGGTGAATTTTAAATGCGATCGCACTCAATCGGGGGGACGTAGTACTTTAGGCTATGATGATGAGGGGGTACCTGCACAAGATTGGTATGTTGTCAAGGATGGCATTTTAGTAGACTACCTCACTGACCGGGAAACCGCTTATCGACTAGGTAATGCCAGTAGTAACGGTTGCGCTTACGCGGATAGTTGGTCAAGTGTACCGATGGTGCGGATTCCTAATTTAGGGTTGGAACCGGGAGCAGAGGGAGGAAGTCACTCTGCCACACTCGCAGAAATGATTGCTGAGACTGAGGAAGGGATTTTAATTGATGGTAGAGGTAGTTTCTCCATTGACCAGCAGCGACGTAATTTTCAGTTTGGTGGAGATGCTTTCTGGAAGGTGGAGAAAGGTAAAGTAGTGGGCATGCTCAAGGATGTCACCTATCATTCTATGAGTACTGATTTCTGGAATAGTATTGATGCCATTGGAGTAGCTTCGGAACAGGAGCAGTTTGGTACCCATATGTGTGGTAAAGGCGAACCGATACAAATTGCTCAAATGACCCATGCTTGTGTCCCGGTGCGGGTGCGCAATATTCAGATTGGAGGAACCTAAATCGTTAATTGTTAATGGTTTTTTTATGGTTAGTTGGGCAACTCGATTAATTAGTGTTAGGTAAAAGAGAATGTAATTCTACCATCAATTCTTCAACTCACTATCCAAGATGGAGCAAAAGTATCGGCATTGCTCAATCAAGCAATGCCCTTCTTATTTATTAGAGTCATTTCAATTTATATTGAGAAAACTATTTATTGCTCTAATTGGGTTTCATACGAAAAAGTGTTCCATTGTTATTTGAAATGACTATATTTCAAATCTCAAAAAATTACCTTTTCTGGTTAACCATTCCCAGATTAAGCAACACCAAAAAAACACGCCCAATCCGTTGGTTACCCCTTCGTAAACTCCCTCGGACTAGACTGCTCAACTCAAGCGGGCTCGGGTGCTATCGCTAATTAGTTTTAGGAAAACGAAACCGTAATAGCGATAGCACCCGATAGCCCGCACAGTCACGAGCAGGCTAGTGATGCGTGGTTGAACTTATCGCAGGGACGGCGATCCACCGCCCAGATTGCAAGGCTGTTTACCAACTGCTGGAATGGACGTGATTTATTGAGACTGACGAGCGTGCTGCATCCGCAACGCCAGAATGTGTTCACAAGGACCTTTGTACAGCTTATTTTGCTGATACCAATTACAGGTACACTCTGCCGCTATTATACGCTCATCGGGATCAATTGTCAAAGCGGGATTATAGGTTTTGCTTTTATCTCTGACATTTCCCTGTAGCTGGAGTGTACCTTGAGTGTCTTTTACTGAGGTTACTTGTACGGCATTGTTACTTAAGAAGCGGGTTGCTGTTTCTTCTCGCTGATTGGCAAACCGTAACCGTTCCATGGGTAAGGGCTCTCGAGATAGTTCCCGGACTCGATATACTTGCTTGTTTAAGTCGTAAATGGCTCGTCCGGCTTGGGTGTAAGCTCCTAAGGCACCTAGGACAGCAGTCGGGCTTAAGTCTAAGCGCTGGGCGAGACTGTGGGGACTTTCGACCCAGTTTTCTCTGAGTGCGTCAAAAATGAGTTGTTGAGTCCACTGGTCTACATCTGCACGGGGTGCCATTAAGTCAAAGTTACCCGCTTGTGCCCAATCGTTAGCTGTCCATCCTGATAAGCCGAGGGTAAAGGACATATCCCCTAGGTCAGCTACATAAAAGG
>NZ_JAAHGN010001097.1:0-2438 GCF_010672485.1 Moorena sp. SIO2C4
AGACGTTCAAGTCGTTAGACCCAATGGAGCAATATGTACGCTCTACATATTTTTTACGTTGCCTACTTATGATTAGATAGTATCTCTCTACTTTTAAAGTTTATTGTTTATGCTTTCATTATAGCACATCTCTTACAAACTTTCATTGAAAGCCGTCGAAGGAAGGACGGGGCTTTAAACCCAAAATTTTCGGTAATTATGGAATGATTAAGGGTAATTTAGAAGAGCGTGGCCAGAGGGGGTAGTGTGGGCAGAGAGGGGAGAGCAGAATCTCCACCTAAGCGATCGCTCTAGGCGGGGGAGCATTCAATGCTGAAATCGGTGTTTAATCTGAACATTTACTAATGTGATGAATCTTGCAATTCTCTACTGGGTGCTAATTGGGCTAATGCTTGTGGGAGTCTTGGGAGCAACTCTTCCAGGTCTACCTGGCACAAGTTTGATTTTAATGGCGATGGCGGTATGGTGCATGGTCACGAATTTTGCTGGAATTGGCTGGCCGGTGATGATCTTGTTTGTGATTTTAGTCTTAAGCGCAGCCATCGAACCCCTCGCCACTTATTGGGGCGCGAAACAAGTGGGAGCATCTAAGTGGGGTCAAATTGGTGCCGTTGTGGGATTAGTACTGGGATTTTTGGGTTTCCTACCAGCTTTGCCCTTCGGCGGACCACTGCTGGGTATTATAATCGGTCCAGTTTTGGGAGCGTTTATCGGGGAGTTTCTCTATCGCAGTGAGTGGACTCTAGCGTCACGAACTCAGCTAGCCTTAAAAGCAAGTGTGGGCATTATGGTAGGGTCGCTGATTGGCAATTTAATTGAAGGCTTGCTGGCTCTGAGTACAGTGATTGTTTTTGTTTTTACCACCTGGCCTGTGGTAATGGGAATTTAGCTTCCTCCGCGAGAAGCCCCACATCTCAATGCGCAGCATGAGTGTGGGATGAATCGCGGACAGGATCTATTGGATCTGGGAAGCGAGCTATTAAACTTCTGATCAGCTCGGACTGGGTCATTCCACGTCTATTCCCTTCTTGTTCCAATTGCCTTCTTTCAAACTCAGTAACTCTAATTGTCAATTTTTTATTTTTCATTTTCACTTGCCATTTGGCAGTACTTATTGTTAATATTATAGGTCGATAAAGCTAAAGAGCAAGTCAAATGAGAATAGCTGATCAGTACCGACTAAAACCTACAAAACAGCAAAAAGCCAAGATAGATCACTGGCTGTCAATGTTGTGCGCTCAATATAACTATCTGTTAGCTGATCGGTTTCGCTGGTACGATCATAATCGCTGTTCCATTAACGCTTGCCCCCTTGTTTGCCATCTTCCCGAATTAAGAGATAACCCGAACTACTATAGCCAAAAGAAAACTTTACCCAACCTCAAAAAAACTCATCCTTGGTACAAGGATATACATTCACAGGTGCTTCAGGATGTCGTTAAACGGGTAAAATTAGCTTTCGACCGATTTGTCAAAGGAGATAAAAATGGGAACAGGAGCGGTAGACCCAGATTCAAAAAACAACACCGCTACCGCACCTTTACTTATCCCCAGATCAAAGAGGGATCCTTACAGGGCGACCTAATCGACTTACCTAAGATAGGAAAAGTCAGAATTGTTTTACATCGTCCTGTTCCTGATGGATTTAAAATAAAAACAGCTTCAATCACCATAAAGTGTGACGGGTATTATCTGGTTTTGTCTCTAGAGGATAAAACTGTTCCCGAAGTTAAACCTAACATTAATCCTGATTCAATAGTCGGTATCGATGTTGGTCTTAAGGAGTTCTTGACTACTTCCGAAGGAGAAACTATTGGGATTCCACAATATTACCGAAAGTCTCAAAAAAGACTGAGGGTTATACAAAAAAGGGTATCTCGTAGGAAAAAAGGAAGCAAAAATAGACTCAAAGCTATTAAACAGCTTGGCAGGCAGCAGAAAAAAGTAGCAGACAAACGGAAAGACTTCCACTTTAAGACCGCTAATTATTTGCTGTCAAAATATGATCTAATAGCTCACGAAAAACTGAACGTAAAGGGACTGGCTAAATCCCGATTAGCTAAATCTGTGTTAGATGCTGGGTGGTCAAGCTTTCTGACAATCCTAGCAAGCAAAGCCTTAAATGCTGGCTTGTTGGCGGTTGTGTGATTCGTTAGTTAGAAACCTTACCTTAAATAAAGGTCTGGGGGATTAACTGCTTAGTCCATCTGGATTATGACAACTTGGTAACCATGGAGGTGAAAGCCCTCCCCTCGCGAAATCCGAGTGAAAGCCCTACCCCTACTTATAAGCGTGACAACCTTATGGGTAAAGCGGGGTCGAATAGTGAAGCACTACTAGCTCAAATGTGGTGTTAATAACAGGCAAGAACTCATGGGTACGAAAAGAAATGTATGTCCGAACCATCGTCAACAAGGAACTGCGCAAAGAGCTGAAAC
>NZ_JAAHGN010001098.1:0-2435 GCF_010672485.1 Moorena sp. SIO2C4
TGCTGAAGCAGTACGGGTGGAAGTGCGCCGGTTGGGGGGTTCTTTTCCTTGGGTTTATGGTGATGGTGTGGTGGATCTGTTGGGGGATAACTATACCATTAGTGGTATTCTATCTTTTGGCTCACGTCATGTTTCCCATGAATCTCCCCAAAAAGCGTTGCAGGATGATGCTCCTCTACGTTGGCAAGATGCCTGGATTGAAACGAAATGTAGTGCTACAGAATTGGCAGAGGCTGGGGTGCGTCCAGGGACTCGTATGGTGGTTGGTAAACATCGTAAGAGACCTGTGCGGCTTAAGGATTATATTGCTAGCTATACTCTGGATAATAAAGCATCCATCGCGATTTTGCTAACCTTAGCCCAACGGTTGAAAACTCCCGCAGTTGATACTTATTTGGTGGCATCAGCAAAGGAGGAAGTAGGGGCAATTGGGGCTTTGTATTTTACTCAGAATCAATCTCTAGATGCTTTGATTGCTCTGGAAATTTGTCCGTTGTCTGCGGAGTATCCCATCGAAGATGGACCAGCACCAGTGTTGCTCTCTCAAGATAATTATGGCATCTACGATGAAGGGCTAAATCGGGAATTGCAACAAGCGGCAGACAGTTGTGAGGTCCCGATTCAGTTAGCTGTTATTGATGGTTTTGGCTCTGATGCTTCCATCGCCATGAAGTTTGGTCATGTTGCTCGCGCTGCTTGCTTGAGTTTTCCTACCCAAAATACCCATGGTTTTGAAATTTCTCATTTGGGTGCGATCGCAAATTGTATCGAGATTCTTGAAACCTATATTTCCTCAGTGATCAAGAATGAAGAATTTAGAATTTAGAATTTAGAATTTAGAATTTAGAATTTAGAATTTAGAATTTAGAATTTAGAATTTAGAATTGAATTCTACCTTCTGCCTTCTACCTTCTGCCTTCTACCTTCTACCTTCTACCTTCTACCTTCTTCCTTCTACATTCTACATTCTACATTCTACATTCTACATTCTTCCTTCTACATTCTTCCTTCTACCTTCTACCTTCTACCTTCTACCTTCTACCTTCTACCTTCTACCTTCTACCTTCTACCTTCTACATTCTTCATTCTTCATTCTACCTTCTACCTTCTACATTCTTAGTAGGGTTATATCCAAATGGTGGGGTTCATAGCTCGAACTGTTCTGGATCTATGCCCTTTGCTTTTAATTGCTCTAGCAAGGCTTGCAAGGAAGCTTCTGCTTGCTCTGCCCGTTGACGTTCCTGTTCTTTTTCGAGTCTTTCAAGCTCTAAAGCTTCCTCCGCTTGGTCTGCCCGTTGGCGTTCTTGTTCTTTTGCTAGCCTTTCGAGCTCTGCCTGTTGTTGAGCAAGTTCTTTGAGCTCAATAATTTCCAAATACGTAGCAAAAGGCTCGCCATTGGGATAATACAGCACCAAGTCCGAGCCTACTAACTCAAAGGTAATTCCTAAACGGGGACTAACCCAACCCAGCATCTGGGGGATTGGTTCTAGTTTTTCGGCTGAACGCAACCAGCCTTTTAGTTTTGTCCGATTTGGATCAAAAAGATAGTACTCTTCTACTTGATGGTTCTGGTAAAACTTGAGTTTATCCTCTTCTAATTCCTTGATGGTATTCGTTAATGAGGCTATTTCAAATACTACCTGGGGATTCATGTTATCTTCAACCCAGGTTTTGTAGGAACGCCGATGCCCTTTCGGTCTACCCACAACCACCATCACATCCGGGGCTTGATTGATTTTGGGTTTTCCAAGTTCTGGATACCACAACAAATCCCCGGCAACGAATACATTGGGGTCATCTTTGAATAGGGCTTCCAGGCCATACTTAATGGTAGTAATTAGTTCAAATTGAAGGGTATTGTCCGCCAAGGGTTTGCCGTCACTTTCGGGATATAAGATGTCATCGGTGCTGGGAGTAAGCTGCTGAACCATAGGAAATACTGTTACCAGAGCTGATCATCCTATTCTATCTTACTAATTTAGAATTTAGAATTTATAATTTAGAATTTATAATTGAAGTCTGTATCCTAAATTCTACCTTCTACCTTCTACCTTCTACCTTCTACCTTCTACCTTCTACCTTCTACCTTCTACCTTCTACCTTCTACCTTCTACATTCTACATTCTACATTCTACATTCTACTGCTTAGACAAGTCTCGGTACCTATTCATCCCTTAGCAAGCCAGTTTATGTTAAATTTGAGTTGACTTTTGGCTTAAGTCCCATTAAATCGGGGTAACGTCTTTTACTGAGCAACTATCATGACTCATTTTGGCATCATTTGTCCTGCTGCTTCTGGTCATCTTAACCCTATGACTACGTTAGGTTACGAACTGAAACAGCGTGGTCATCGCGTCACTGTATTCGGCATTGAAGACGCTCAACCAAAAGCTCTAGCTGCAGGATTAGAATTTCAGCTGATTGGCAAGTCGGAT
>NZ_JAAHGN010001099.1:0-2433 GCF_010672485.1 Moorena sp. SIO2C4
TCCGTGCTTGACCCGGAGTGCTTCATAACTTTTTTAGAACCCACTTAGCCTAAATGCCTAGAGCGTTGCTCAATCTTTGAATGAATATAAGTAGAGTGGGCATCCTGCCCGCGCGAAAAGATATTGAAACTGGCAAGATGCCAGTTCCACGCAAGATGCCCATTCCACAGGTGCGACCCGTGGCGAATTTAATTCGCCAAGTAAGAGCGCACCTAAGCAAGATGCCCATTCCACAGGTGCGACCCAAGGCCGCGAGGGATTGCTCGCGGCCTTGGAGGCGCGCACCTACTCTTATAGCAGAAGTCATTTGTCAGAAGTCATTTGTCAGAAGTTAAACTCAAGCCAAACTGTAGTTTGAGACTTTTGTCATGTCCTAATTACCCTGGCGACTGCTATAAAATCATTCCATTATTAAGCAACGCCATGCCTAGAGCCTAAATGCCTAGAGCCTAGGTTAAGAGTATGTGAAATTAAACCTTCTCTATAGTTTTTGCTGACTGATTTAGGCTATGAAAGGTATGCTTTCAGCCAAATCAGTCCTTTGAGGAAACAGGCTACTAGCAGCAACCAATGCTCAATGGAACCCTTTGATGGTGACTAGAGTAACACCAAAGACCGGAATTGATACTACAAAAGTGTGGACTAAGATCTCCAAGCTAGCCATTACCCTCTTGCTCCTAATTCTATTCCCAGCATCCGTAGCTACGGCAAATAGGCGAGTTGGAGCAATTGAACCCTTAATCTTAAATAGCTTTAAAGAGTTACTTAACCAGTTGCCCCCAGCAGATGAAGAGACCCCTGTCCTCGTTCAAAGTTTATCCCAAACCACCCAGGAGAACATCCTAGTTTTAAAGGGGAAGAAACTATTGGAAGAGCTACCACCCATGCCTGATAACACCTTAGAGGTAGAGTTTTTCTCTGTCCCCCCCCAGGTGATCCGACAAGGGTTTCAAGTGTATTTAAATGGTCAGCGGATCAACTTACCTTGGCAGCAGTGGCTGGTCGGAACCTCAGTGCGCACTGGCATCAGTGATGTAGGAGCGATGCAAACTTTGGGCATAGAAATGCTCAATAGTAAAGATTTTACCAAGCAACCGATCCGGTGGTTTTCTAAACCCCGGAGTACATCAGTAGTTTTCCCCAGCCAAGTTAGTGGTGCTTATCGATATCTAGATATTACCGATTTTGCCAAAACAGCAGGTTGGCAGTTACAAGTTCACGGGGATAAGCTGTATATCTCTTCCATGCCAGCCAGGGTGAAGGCTATCCGCCAGGGACGTCAGCCTTGGGGTAATCGTATTGTTCTTGATTTAGACCGCCCAACCTTCTGGCAAGTCAATGACCGACGCACTGAAGGTGTGATTACAGTAGCTGCCTCAGCCGACCAGTCACTAGTCAAGGGTTTTAATGCTCTAGAGGGTGCCAAGATCCAAGGGCCTGAAGATGTAGCTCCCATTTCCGTGGGCGCTCCTATGGATAAACCGGTTATCCGCTTAGAAAGCCATCAGAACCAAACTAGGCTCAGGGTGGATTTCCCCAAAGGTAAACGTCTGCGAGTTTTCACCTTGCCTAACCCTTTTCGATTGGTGATTGATTTGCGACCCGATGCCATGGTCAAGAAAAATATTCTCTGGGCACCTGGCATCCAGTGGCGTCAGCAGTTGATTAGTCTCAAAGATACTAGTTTCCCAGTGGTGTGGCTGGAGGTTGACCCCAAATCTCACCACTTGCGCCTCAGACCGATTGGCAGTAATGCTACGACGCAAGTGGGAACAGCCCCACTAATTAAAGCTGCTCAGTGGTGGCAAGCATCTGCTGCAATTAATGCTGGCTTTTTCAACCGTAACAACCAATTGCCCTTAGGAGCAATTCGCCGTGATAGTCGGTGGTTATCTGGTCCAATTTTGAATCGGGGAGCGATCGCTTGGAATGATCGCGGTCACGTTAAACTCGGACGACTGAGCCTGACCGAAACCTTAGTTACCTCAAACCAGAAACGTTTGCCAGTACTATTCCTCAACAGTGGTTATGTCAAAGCTGGAATTGCCCGCTACACTCGCGCCTTCGGACCAACCTACACTCCCTTAATTGATCATGAAATCATCGTAGTTGTCCAGAACAACTCGGTCACCCATCTTTTGCCTGGAGGACTTGCCGGTCAGCAAGCCTTTCCTATCCCCCCCAATGGCTATCTAGTTACCCTGAGGGCCAACAGCACAGCCGTTCATGATCTTAGTATCGGTACCCAAGTGCGAATTGAGGGAAGTACCTTTCCCGCTGACTTCAATGGCTACCCCCATATTCTCGGTGGTGGACCACTGCTACTACAAGATAGGCTTATTGTTTTGGATGGCAAATCGGAACAATTTAGTGATGCCTTTATTCAGCAGTCTGCTCCACGCAGTGCTATTGGAAGCACTGCTAATGGCACAT